>UQXG01000001.1 GCA_900544945.1 uncultured Eubacteriales bacterium
TTGGCAATGGCAATGATTTGCGTGTTCATTGACTTCACCTCATTTCTAATTGTTGCTATTGCTTCTGGAAATAGAAAAAGCCGCCACTTCAAAATCATAAAGTGACGGCCCTTTCTAACGCCGGAATCTTTTTCCCTGAAATGAAAAAAGCACCCAGTTATTTGTTACTGAGTGCCTGCATTAGAATCGTATTTAATTGTTCAGATTTGGTCAGATTATGCCAAACCCTCCAGCGAAAAATCCGGTGTCTGAGAGTGCCAAATCACCCTCAAAAATACCCCCGAAATTGCTCTCTGGTTGTCCTATTTTTTAACCACTAAGGCCGTTTTTTGACCCCATTTTTGGCGGTTGTCCTATATTTAACCACTAAAAATTGGGTGAAAACGGCTCTCGTTTTGCCAAATTTGGTCAAACTATATCAGCCCGTTTAGGTATAAGAAAACCCCGGAAAACCTTGATTTTCCGGGGTTTTTGAACCATTTTGATATAGTCTGAGCAGTCGATTATCGCTTGCTGAACTGCGGAGCGCGACGAGCTGCTTTGAGACCGTACTTCTTTCTTTCCTTCATTCTGGGGTCACGGGTCATGAAGCCGGCGGCCTTCAGAGAAGCCCGGTACTCGGGGTTCAGGGTGACCAGGGCACGGGAGATGCCGTGACGGATGGCGCCGGCCTGACCGGAAACGCCGCCGCCGGCAACGGTGACAACCACGTCAACCTTGCCCAGCAGATCGGTGGTGACCAGAGGCTGACGGACGACCAGCTTCAGGGTCTCCAGACCAAAATAGTCGTCGATATCACGACCGTTGACAATGACGGAACCGGTGCCGTTCTCGTAGACGCGAACGCGGGCAACGCTGGACTTACGACGGCCGGTGCCGTAAAAATACTTCTTCTTGCTCTCGTACATTCTAAGTTACCTCCAAATTAGTCCAGGTTCCAAACTTCGGGCTTCTGGGCGGCGTGGGGATGCTCGGCACCCTTGTACAGGTGCAGGCGGGTCAGCGCGCTCTTGCCCAGGGTGTTCTTGGGCAGCATACCCTTGACGGCCAGCTCCATGGCGTAGTCGCTGCGCTGCTCCATCATGTCACGGGCCTTGGTCTCCTTCAGACCGCCGATCCAGCCGGACACACGATAGTACTTCTTCTGCTCCAGCTTCTTGCCGGTGAGAACAGCCTTGTCGGTGTTGATGATGATGACGTTGTCGCCGCAGTCAACATTGGGGGTGAAGTCAGACTTGTGCTTACCGCGCAGCAGGTTCGCGGCGGTGACGGCAGTACGACCCAGAGGCTTGCCGGCAGCGTCGATCACATACCACTTGCGGTCCAGGGTCTCCTTCTTCAGCAGAGTAGTGGACATTATGATTTCCTCCAATTGGATAAATTATTTTGACATTTTCAGGTGTCTGGTGTACAATGACCCCCAGAACACCAGGATTTTATATCACATTGGAATTCAAATGTCAACCGCATTTTTGGGAATTTTTGCGCAGTCCGAAGAAATCTCTCGTTTTCTTCCAAATGCTCACGAATCCTTCCAAATGCTCACTTGCTATTTTTCGGGATTTTAGGAGAGAATATCAGAATGCAGAAACTGATGGGTCTGGTTCGCCGGTGCGTGGACGACTATAATATGATTGAAGCCGGGGACAAAATCGCGGTCGGCGTGTCCGGGGGAAAGGATTCCCTGGTGCTGCTGACCCTGCTTGCCGGACTACGGGAGTACCATAGCCAGCCCTTCCAATTGGAGGGAATCACCATTGACATGGGACTGGGGATGGACTACTCCGGGGTGCAAAAAATGTGCGATGAGCTGGAAGTGCCCTATACCGTGGTCAAAACGGAAATCGCCCCCATTATTTTCGACCACAGGAAGGAAAAGAATCCCTGCTCCCTGTGCTCGAAAATGCGCCGGGGGGCATTGAATCAGACCCTTCTGGAGCAGGGGTTCAACAAGCTGGCTCTGGGGCATCACTATGACGATGCTGTGGAGACCTTCGTCATGTCATTGCTGTTCGAAGGACGGATCAGCTGCTTCCAGCCGGTGACGCGGCTCGACAGAACGGGTATTACCCAGATTCGTCCCATGCTCTACATCCACGAGAAAACCGTGGACAACTTTGCCGCCCGGCAGGGTCTTCCGGTGCTGACAAACCGGTGCCCGGTGGATAAGGTGACCAAGCGGGAAGAGGTCAAGCAGCTGATTTTCACCCTGAATCAGACCTATCCCGACCTGAAGGAGCGTATCTTCGGAGCCATGCAGCGCTATCCGCTGCCCGAGTGGGAGCCTCATGGCCGGTATAAGAGACCGAAAGAACAGGAATAATTTTCTTTTCCTGGGGCATACTTCCTCCGTAAGGAGGCGGTAATGATGGTAAAAGGCATTTCCCGGCAGGTGATTGTGGTGCATCCGCCGGAGCAGAAGCTCTTCGAGCAGGCCATCTTCATTCTGAAGGACGGAGCCGTGGGTCAGGGAATCACCGATGAGGCGCTATTAAAGGAAGCCCAGTGCGCCATCCGCAGTCCGGATAAATCGGCACGAAAGCATCGCCTGTACCTTTCCGGGGCGGTGTGGGCTCTGGGCGGAGCGGCGGTTACGGGGCTTGTGTGGCTGGCCACGGTGCTTCTGTAAAAGAGGAATCAGAAGCGCGGCATCGGAAAACGCCGGTGCCGCGCTGGAAAGAGAGAAACGAATGAAAATCGGAAACATACAAGTGGATAACCCGCTGTTTCTGGCTCCCATGGCCGGGGTCACGGACTGGGCTTTCCGGACAATCTGCGCCCGGCTGGGAGCCGGGGTGACGGTGACGGAGATGGTTTCCTCCCGGGCACTATGCTATAAGGACGCGAAAAGCGCAAAGCTCCTCCGGAAAAACGAGGGAAGCGTCTGCGGAGCCCAGATCTTCGGCAACGACCCGGAGATTATGGCAAAGGGCGCAGTGCTGGCTCTGGAAATTTCCGGCTGCGATTTTATCGATATCAACATGGGCTGCCCCATGCCGAAAATCGCCGGCTCCGGAGACGGCTGCGGCCTGATGCGCACCCCGGAGCTGGCAGCGGACATCGTTCGCTCAGTTGTCCGGGCGGTGAATGTGCCGGTGACGGTAAAATGCCGCTTAGGCTGGGACAAGGGCAGCATCAACGTGCTGGATTTTACCAAACGCATGGAGGACGCGGGAGCGGCCATGGTGGCCGTCCACGGCAGAACCCGGAGTATGCTCTATTCCGGCACCGCGGACTGGGACATGATTCATAAGGTCAAGGAGCAGCTGTCCATTCCGGTGATTGCCAACGGGGACATTACCGATGGCCAGGCGGCGGTGCGGTGCTTGAAGCGCACGGGAGCCGACGGCCTGATGATCGGAAGAAGCACCTTCGGCGACCCCTGGATTTTTGAGGAGGTTCAGGCGGCCCTTCGTGGGGAGGCATATCCGGGAAGACCGAGTCTTGCGGACCGGGTGGCCGTGGCGCTGGAACAGTTCCGACTGTCGGAGCAGGATCACGGGGAGCACATCGCCTGCCTGGAGGCTCGGAAGCACTTCGCCTGGTATCTGCGGGGGGTTCCCCACAGCAGCTACTATAAAAATCAGATCACATCCCTGACCACCATGGAGGATATCTATCGGGTGGCCAAGGACGTGGTTCGGGATTTGTCATAATCATGTATAATATAGAAGGCCGCTTCATATCCTAAGCCGAGAGGTGAGGATATGAGGCGGTTTTTTACGGCGATTTTGCTGATTTTTGCCATGGCGGTTCCGGCGGCGGGGGAGACCGTCCGCTGGGTGGATTTTGACGTGCCCTATGAATCCCTGGAATACGCCCTGAGCCAGGACATTCTGACGGCGCAGCAGGAAAAGCACATTTCCTGGATCGACAGCCTGGCTCTGGCGGGATGCCGCACCGGGGGAAAATGCGGCCTGTCTTCGGTGAAAAAGGCGGTTTCCGATCTGAAGGGGGACAAGTCCCCGGAAGAGCTGCTGGGAGGCAATGATCGTTACTATGACTATTACCACCGGGCCTACGAAGGGGTTCTGGGCGGTCTGGTGGGCAGCTATGCCATCGAAAAGGACGGAAAGTGGGTTCCCACCTACGGCCTGAAAGCCTTTTCGCCCATTGCCGCAGGCTATGGCTACAGTCACTATAACGATTTCGGAGCGGCTCGTTCCTTCGGCTTTCGCCGGAAGCACCTGGGAAATGACCTGATGGGCACGCTGGGAACGCCGGTGGTGGCGGTGGAGGGCGGCCTGGTGGAGGCCATGGGCTGGAACCGGTACGGGGGCTGGCGAATTGGCATCCGCTCCTTTGACAGCCGCCGCTACTATTACTATGCCCATCTGAAAAAGGACACGCCCTTTGCCCCGAACCTGCGGGAGGGGGACATTGTCCAGGCGGGAGACTTGCTGGGCTTTATGGGCAGAACCGGCTACTCCGACCGGGAAAACGTGAATAATATCGAGACGGTGCACCTGCATTTTGGCATGGAGCTGGTCTTCGAGGAAAGCCGGAAGGAGTGCGATTCGGAAATTTGGGTAAACGTCTATCCTCTGGTGCGGCTACTGTCCGCCCACCGAAGCAGTCTGAGACGAACCGGGGAGGGCTGGCAGAGAGAATATCCCTACCGGGATTTGGACATTGCGGACTATCCGGGAGGATAAAGAAGTAGGAAATTACGAAACTTTTCGTAAGTTTCACCCTGAAAACAGTCGATTCGGAGAAATCAAGAGGCATATTAAACGATTACGGAAGGTCAAATTTGTGAAAATTGCAGAAAATCCGAAAAGCTATTGAATTGACCGAAAAACATGCTATAATGAAACAAAATAAAAATGGCATACGATACAATCAGGGCGGCGCGGGGCAGGCTTCCGCGGAGACAGCCTCCGTAGAGGCGCTTTCACCGCCGCCGGAGACAGAAGAGGTTAGATACCATGACGGAAAAGGAACTCAGACGGCTTTCCCGGGCGGATTTGCTGGAAATGCTGGTTGACCAGAGCGTGGAGCTGGAGACGGTCAAGAAAAAGCTGGCGGCGGCAGAGGAAGCTCTGGCCAGCCGGGTAATTGAAATCAATTCCGCCGGTTCCATCGCCGAGGCGGCTCTGCGGCTGAACGGGGTTTTTGAGGCCGCCCAGGCGGCCTGTGACCAGTATGTGCAGAACATCAATCTGCTGAATGAGCGCAGTGAGATGGTTTGCCGCCGGATGGAGCAGGAAAGCCGGGAAAAGGCGGACAGACTCCTGGAGGAGACCCGCCGGAAATGCCAGGCCATGGAGACAGGGGAGCCGGAGGCGGATTTGCCTCCGGAGAGCGTCCAGCCCCAAGAGGATTTTACATTTCGTAAGTGAGGAACCTGGTTTTTATGAAGGGCAAGGTACATAAGGAAGTCCCGGAGGTCTCCATGCTCCGCAGGGAGCTGAAGCGGGAGCAATACAAGTTCCGTTACGCCGCGGTGCTGAAGAGCACGGTGTACACCCTGGTGGTGGTGGCGGCCTTCGCGGTGCTGGTGGCGACTCTGTGGATGCCGGTGCTGCAAATCTACGGCAACTCCATGACCCCTACCTTGAAGGAGGGGCAGATTGTGGTGTCCGTCAAGGGTTCCCACTTTGAAAAGGGCGATTTGGTGGCCTTTTACCTGGGCAATAAGCTGCTGGTCAAACGGGTTCTTGCCGGCCCCGGCCAGACCGTGAATATTCTGGAAGACGGAACCGTGTATGTGGACGGGCAGGAGCAGATCGAGCCCTATGTCTCCGAGAAGGCATTGGGCGAGTGCGATCTGAAAATGCCCTACCAGGTGCCCGAATCCCGGTTCTTCCTCATCGGCGACCACAGAAGCACCTCGGTGGACAGCCGCAGCAGCGCGGTCGGCTGCGTGGCGGAGGAGCAGGTGGTGGGAAAAATCGTATTTTGTGTTTGGCCCTTTTCTGATTTCGGAAAAGTCAATTGATGACTGCGGGAGAGAAGACCTATGGATATCAATTTGGACAGACGTGCCGAGGGCTACAGAGCCCGGCACCGAAGAAATCGAATATGGAAAAAGCTGGTAACGGCGCTGGGCTGCCTGGTGGTTTTCTGCACCACCTACGCCCTGATTCTGCCTGCCATTACCATGGAGCGGGAGACTGTCTGCGGCCTTTCGGAGCATGTGCACACAGACAGCTGCTATAGTCGGCAGCGGGGAGCTTTGGTCTGCGCCCTTGCCGAATCCGAGGGGCATACCCACACCGATGCCTGCAAGGGCACGAAGCGGGTGCTCTCCTGCACGACCCCGGAATCCGACGGCCACACTCACGGGGAGGGCTGCTATGACGCGGAGGGAGTTCTGACCTGCACCCTGCCGGAAACTCAGGGACATCACCATTCGGACAGCTGCTACCGCACGGAAGAAGTCTTCGTCTGCGGCAAGGCCGAGAGCGTCCCCCATCACCACACCGATGAATGCTATGCCTGGGAAACCCTAGCGACCTGCGGAATCCAGGAGCACACCCACACCGACAGCTGCTACCCTGCAAAGCCTGCGGAAACCACATCGGCAGGGGAAACGGGTGCGACTACGGAACCGGTCCTGTCTGAGCAGGTCATAACGCCGGAGGAAACCCTACAGGTCACGGCGACCGAGGAAACGCTTCCGGTACAGGAAGAGGCACTGGCTCTTTTTGCGGAGGGCACGGAGCCTTTGCCCAATGTGGAGATTACGGCGACTTCTACCCCAAAGGCCAGCTATGATCCGTCTGTGAACAAATTCAAGACGACGATCCACGTCGATTTCCGGATACCCGGTTCCGCGTTCAATAACACCACCACCTACACCTATGATTACCCGGAGGGAATCGAGATTCCGACGGACTTGCTGGGTACGGTTCGTGACCTGAATGATAACAGAGGTACTTACCGATTTGATAAGGTTGGCGACGTTTATCGGCTGTCGGTGATTCTGTCGAATGTCAACCCAACCCAGAACGACGTGACGGGCTTCGTGGATTTTAGCGGCACGTTGGATGCCACCAAGGTTGATGGGGAGGGAAGGATTGTATTAGGCAGCGGGGACAACCTGCTGATCATTGACTCGGATAAGATTGATTACCCCAAAGGCGAAACGGAGAAATACGATATTTCCGCCAGCAAACGGACGGACGGCAATATCGATAACGGCAAGCTGACCTATCAGGTGACCATCAGCACCAAGAAGGGAACCCCCAGTACCATTCAATTCACGGATACCATTAAAGCCGACGGCATGACCCTGGGAAAGCCTGTGGTGAAGGTGGACGGACAGGAGCACCCAGCCAACTGGACTTGGGATGACGGCACCAAAACCGGCACCATCACCATGGACAACCTGCCCGGGCTGAATAAGGGGCAGACCCATACAATTGAATATACCTATGACGTGACCAATTATCCCGCCGCGGAGATGAAGCCGGAGAACACTCTCTCTGTCAAAGCCAGGGATGAGGGACGGAAGCAGGAGGTTACAGACGAGAAGAATGTTTCCACGAAAATCGACAAGCGCCACACCGCCGCCAAGGTCGGCAAGCTGGAGGGCAGCCGAATCAAGTGGACAATCACGCTGAACAACAACCGTTCGGACATTACCGGAGCCATCCTGACGGATGATATGCTTTCCGCCGGGAAGGACATCACCGTCAGCCCTGACAGCGGCTATACCCTGGAAAACGGGAAAATCACCTTCAATGAGGTGGACGGGAAAAAGAACAATCAGCGCTATACCATTACCTATTATACGGATGCCCCTGAGGACGAGAACGTGAAGGAGGTCATCAACAAGGCGTCCTTCGACCCGGATCCGGATACTCCCGGCGATGAAATCGAGAGGGAAGCAAAGGTGGGCGTAGGCATCGACGCGGCCAAGTCCGGCACCTATAATGCCAGCCAGGGAACCATCACCTGGGTAATTACCGTCAACGCCAAAAATCGGAATATTGCCGAGGCAGTGCTGACGGACGATATGCTTGCCAAAGCCCAGGAGAATTCCATTCAGGTCAGCCCCGCCAGCGGCTATGTGCTGAACAAGGACGCGGACGGTAAGGTTTCCATCACGTTCCAGCCGGTAGATGGCGAAGTGAACACCAACACCTATACCGTTACCTACACCACCGCCGCCAGCCCGGCGCTGGCAGCCAGAACCGTTTCCAATACCGCCCACCTGAAAAAGGGCGACCATGAGGAAGAGGTAACTGCCCAGGTCACGATTGACAGCGGCGGCAGTGTGGAGAAATCCAGTGGCACGTTGACCCTTTCCGAGGACAAAACCACCGGTGTGCTTCCCTGGACGGTGACCATTCACGTCCCCGCCGGCGGCATCCCGGCGAACACCCAACTGGTGGATAGGATGGACGAAGACTCCGGCGTGTACATGACCAATCTCCAGGTCAAGGCTGCGGTGGAAGCATTCTGTAAGGCTCTGGACATTCAGACCCAGGATGTAAAGGTGGACATACAAGATCATGCCTACTGGAAGGAAGGCGAATATGATTACAGCAAGATTGACAGCTACACGGATGCCAAGTTCCGCAAGCTGACCCTGACGCTGCTCAAGGATTGGCTTCCGGCGAGCGGGCAGGCTCAGGATATTTCTGTCACTTACGACACAACCCTGAGAATCGACCCTGCCAAGACGACCCAGGTCTATTCCAATTATTTCAAGGCGGGAGAGAAGGAAGGAAGTGCTCAGTTTGAGTACTGGCGATCCGGTGTCGAAAAAACCGACGACGACGGAAAAACCGGAACCAGCACCGTCACCAGCCAGGGCGATCTGATATGGAAGGTCATTGTCACCCTGGACGACACCGTGCGTCAGTCCCTGGACATTACGGACGCTCTGCCCTCGGGTGTGACGCTGAAGGCGCTGGTGCTGATTCGGCCTACCGATCAGGGGAATAACAGCACCGTAAGCATGACAATCGGGGAAGACAGCACCGTTTCCGGGCAGGATGGCTTGTACCAGGTGGCCGGAACCTATGACAAGAAAACGGGAGAGGTATCTCTGAAAGTCACCACCGTGAACGGCGGCGACCTGCCCGCGAAAACCAAGCTGACCTTTGTCTTCGGCTGCCGGACGGCCTACACGGATAATAATACCCATACCTTTACCAATAAGGTGGACGTAGCGGGAATCGGCAGTACCTCCCAGACCCAGGAGTGGACCTATGACAACCAGGATACGGAAACGACGGATTTAGGCAAAATCGGCACATGGCATAACGACAGCCGGATGCTGAGCTACTCGGTTTCCATCAATCCCGAATGCAAGAAGCTGTCTCCCGACAGTACCGGAAAGCTGACCCTGGTGGATACCCTGTCCTACGTTAAGAATGTTAATGGATGGATATCAGACGAAAAAGGGAAGTGGTTGGAAAACCGTCAGTTTACCATGGATGTGTCCCTGGTGCAGAATTCTGTAAAGCTGTACCAGGTGACTAAAAATGAGGACGGTACCACAACCGAAACGCCGCTTTCGGTTCCCTGGACCTTTGAAGAGTGGCTGGGCATCAACGAATGGGATTCGAACAGAAAGTGCATTCTGCACATGTCCGATGTGCCGGACGGAACCCATCTGCGGCTGGAGTACAAGTACCAGGTGGAAACCAATGCACCGAAAAACGGCATTATCGAAGACCTTTCCATTACAAACAAGGTTGCGCTGGAAGGAACGGGCTACGAAACGGCTGCCGACAAATTCGAAAGCAAGTGGAAGGAAACCGAAACCAGCGGTCAGGTAACTTCCGGCAGAACCCTGTTAATCTACAAGGTGGCCAGAGGGGACTACGGCACCGTTCTGCCGGGCGCAGAATTTACCGTGTACACGGTGGATACCTCCGTAACGCCCTATGCCTTCACGGAGTACACCACTCGGCCGGACGGCTCGGCGTTCCCCAATCCCATGGTCACCGATGACGCTGGTCGTCTGACCATCCGGATTCAGGACAAGGCGGACGCACCGGTGAACTTCGCCTACGATACCCTCTATGCCCTGAAGGAGACCAAAGCACCGGCAGGCTACCGGCTTCCGGATACCCCTCAGGTGTTCTACTTCTACTTCTCCAATCCTGAGGGCGCGGCGCGCACCCTTCCCCAAAATCTGCCGACAGGGGCAATGGACTTGTCCCAGACGGATCAGCAGAAGTTTGTGGAAAACGAACCGGTACCCACATATGAGCTGCCGAAAACCGGCGGCGGCACCCGGGGCTTCACCCTGGGCGGCGCGCTGGTCACCGTCGGCGGGCTGTATCTTCTGACGCGGAAGAAACGCAGAAGGAGGGACGCCTGAGCACAATGAATTCCGCAACCCCAATTCTGAAACAACCGGAAAAGAAAGGAATGTCACTATGAACAAGCTTAGAAAACTGACCTGCCTGCTGCTGGCGCTGATGATGGTCTTTGCCATGACCGCCACAGCCTCCGCTGCCGACACGACTTACACCATCACCATAACAAATGCGCAAACCGGCCACACCTATGAGGCGTATCAGGTTTTTGCAGGCGATCTGGCCGAAAAAAATGGAGACAAAATCCTGTCCAACATCGTCTGGGGCAGTGGCGTGACAGAAGCGGGCAAAACCGCATTAGGCGATGCGGCCGATAAGGCGGCGAGCCTGAAGACCGAGACGGATGCCAAGGCTTTTGCGAAGGAAGTTGCTCAGTATTTGCAGAACCCGACCGTGAGCACTGCGGGAACCGGCAGCTACAGCATCTCCGGACTTTCCGCCGGCTACTATCTGGTCAAGGATAAGGATAACACACTGAGCGATCAGGACGATTTCTACACCGCTTATATCATGGAGGTGGTCGGCGACGTGAATGCCGCGCCGAAGGGCGATAAGCCGACTCTCGACAAGCAGATTAAGCACAACGACGATGGCTCTTGGGGAGTTGTGGGCGATAACCAGATCGGAGATACCGTGGAGTTCCGTACCATCTCCACCGTGCCTGATACCGCCGGCTATGAAACGTATACCTACTGGATTTGCGATACCATGTCCGCTGGCCTGACCTCCAACGTTAAGAGTGCTGCTGACGTGACCATCAAGGTCAATGACCAGGGGACTCGGCTAAGTGAAGCGTACTACACTGTGAACGCCACCGGCAACACCTTCACCATTGATGTTGATATCCTGAAAGCTGTGGCGGATAACGTGATTACGAAAAACGATAAGCTGTATGCTTACTACACTGGCGTGTTGAATGAGAATGCCAAGGTCTATGACGATGGCAAACAGGACAACGCTGCCCATTTGGAGTACAGCAACAATCCCAACGACAATGGCAAAGGCAAGTCCCCGGACAAAAAGGTCTACGACTGGACCTTTAAGATGGGCATCAACAAGGTGGACAAGAGCAACACCGCTCTGACCGGCGCAAAGTTCGTACTGTCCAAGTCTGGCACAATCAAGGTTACGGATCTTGCGTGCGATGATAACGGTGTACCGACCGTTACCACAGGTTTGATTGGTCTGGTGAAGACTGTCGATGGTGCATACCGCATTGCATTGACGAGTGATACGGACATCGTCTACGCCATCGATGCCGGAAATCCCGTCATCAAAGGCCTGGACGATAGTGTGAACTACTACCTCTATGAGACGAAATCGCCTGCAGGCTACAACCTGCTGAGCGAACCGGTTTCCTTCAGAATCGCGGCGGAGTATAACACTGACGGAAGTGCGTTGAGTGCTGACAAGCCCACGGTTACGATTGGCAACGGAGAACCTTCCACGACTCTGTCTACCGATGTGGTCAACCAGTCCGGCGCAGAGCTTCCCTCTACCGGCGGCATGGGCACCACCCTCTTCTATGTCCTGGGCGGCGTGCTGGTGCTGGCGGCGGTGGTGCTGCTCGTCACCAAGAAGCGGATGCGTTCCGAGAACTAAGAAACTTTCCGGATAGACCGATTTCTAGCCTACAGAAATGCCCGGAATCTCGGAGATAATCCGAGATTCCGGCAAAACCGCCCATTGCAATCCGAAAGATTCTGACGCACTTCCGGCGGTGCGGCCGGGGGGTACTTAGGGAGCGGCTTTTCGGCAGCGCCCCCTAAGCCGGCTTCTTATCAATTTTCTTGCTGGGACAAGAAAATTGCCTCCGGAGGAACCAGAGCCAAAATGTTTTTTGAGAGAACGGATTGCCGCGCCGGTGTGAGCACTGGCATAGTATTTTGATAGATTCGACAGCAGCAAGGAGAGCCCTATGCGCAAACATGCCTCGACAATGATTCTGATTCTTATATTGGTCGTAGGGCTGTCCCTGATGCTGTACCCTTCCTTCTCCAACTGGTGGAATGAGGCCCATCAATCCCGTGCCATCGCCGCTTATTCCCAGGAGGTTTCCAAGCTGGACGAAAACCGCTATGACGAGCTCTGGCAGCAGGCCCGGGAGTATAACCGCTCCCTGGTAGGCAGGGAAAACGCCTATCTTCTGGACGACAGTCAGAAGGCGGAATATGAGCGGCTGCTGGATGTGTCCGGCATGGGAATTATGGGGTATATTGAAATTCCCAGCCTGAAGGTGTCCCTGCCCATTTACCACGGCACCGAGGAATCGGTATTGCAGGTGGCAGTGGGGCATTTGGAGTGGACAAGCCTGCCCGTGGGCGGGGAGAGCACTCACTGCGTCCTGTCCGGTCACCGAGGCTTGCCCAGTGCCAAGCTCTTTACCGACCTGGATCGGCTGGTGGTAGGAGATCGGTTCCGGCTGGGTGTGCTGGATCAGGTGCTGACCTACGAGGTTGACCAGATTCTCATTGTGGAGCCTCAGGACACCGAAGCCCTGCTCATCGAGGAGGGGAAAGACTTATGCACCCTGGTAACCTGCACCCCTTACGGCATCAATACCCACCGACTTCTGGTGCGAGGCCACCGGGTGGAGACGGAAAAAGACGCGAAAAATGTCCGGGTGACCTCGGACGCCATTCAGATTGAGCCTTATCTGGTGGCGCCGGTGGTGGCTGCCCCCATTTTGCTGGTGCTGCTTCTGGGACTTCTGATTCCCAGGCGGCGAAAGAAATAATACTATTTCTTAATAAAATGATTTCATCATTTTATTTTGCCGTTTCACGGCAGACCGCCTGGGCGGCGGTAAGAAATGTATTGACTTCGTTTTTTAGCGGCAGTGGCCGCTGGCCGCAATCCTGCGGCCTAATAAAACGCTTTTAAGCGTTTTATTAAAAACTCGTATAAGCGACGGATCCTGGAATAAAGTGGTGATAAGTATGAAGCAAATTCATAGATGGCTGGCGTGGCTGATGTGTCTTGTGACCCTTGTGGGCACGCTGGCTCTGCCTGTCGGTGCCCAGTCGGCGCCGGATCTGACAAAGCCGGTTTCTCTGACCGTTCATCATGTGTACAACCCCAGCGGCGAGAATATTCCCCTTGCCGGAGTGGAATTCTCCCTGTACCTGGTGGCGAAAATGGGGCAGGGGGGCGCTCTGACGGCAGAGCCTGCCTTTTCCCGTTATGTCACCGGCGGCAGCCAGGCGGATTGGGAGAAAACCCTGAATAGACTGATTAGCGATTTCCCGGCAGGTGTCACGCCTGTGGACAAGGCAAAAACCGATAAAAACGGAGACGCGGTATTCCCCTCCGAGGGAAAAACCCTGGTTCCCGGCCTTTACTATGTTCGCGACACCAAAACCGTAAAAAATGGCTGGATTTACACCACCAGTCCTTTCCTGGTGAGTCTTCCGAATTACTTCGACGGCCAGTGGGTCTATGCCCAGCAGGTCAATGCCAAGTCCCGCCGGGAGGCTGACATCACAGACATTGAGGTGGTCAAGGTCTGGAAAGACTCCTGCCATCCCAAACGCCGTCCGGAAGAAATCACGGTGACGCTGCTGTGCGACGGCGAAATTGCCGACCTGGACGACGCGGTGGTGACGCTGTCCAAGAGCAACAACTGGAAATATACATGGAGAGATTTGGACGCCACCTGCGAGTGGACGGTGACAGAGGAGAGGGTGAAGGGCTACAACAACCCAAAGGTGAAGAAGGATGGAAACATCATCACGGTGACCAACACCTGCAACCGTCCCGACCATCCTAGGGGCGGCAAGCTGCCCCAGACCGGTCAGCTCTGGTGGCCGGTTCCGGTGCTGCTGCTGGCGGGACTGGTGCTGGTGATTGTGGGTCTTCTGCGCCGGAAAGAGGATAACTATGAGGCGTAAGGGAACCCTGACCATAACCCTGGGGCTGCTTCTGATTCTGGCGGCGGCCGTCTTGGCAGGTTTTAACCTCTGGGACGACCGGCAGGCGGGGCTAACCGCTTCCCAGGACTTGATTCAGCTTGTCCGGCAGAGTGAGCAAGCGCAGGAAACCAATCCGGAGGGGGAAGGGGAGACCCTTCCTTCTTTCACCCGACCGGATTATGAGCTGGTGCCGGAGATGGAAATGCCGGTGGTGGAGATCGACGGTCGGGAATATGTGGGCACTTTGTATCTTCCCACCATCGGCAGAACTCTTCCGGTGCTGAACGGCTGGAGCGGGGAGCTGCTGAAAATCGCCCCCTGCCGATATCTGGGCTCTGCCTATAACGACAATCTGATTGTGATGGCGCACAATTACGATTCCCACTTCGGCCGACTGAAAAAGCTTCAGATCGGCGATCCCGTCACCTTCCGGGACGTGGAGGACAATGATTTTGAATACGAAGTGGTTTCCCTGGAAATCCTGAATCCGGAGGACGTGGAGCCTATGGAGGAAGGGGACTGGGATCTGACGCTGTTTACCTGTACGATTGGCGGAAAGACCCGGATAACGGTGCGCTGTGCAAGAATATCGGCTGATAATTTCATTAACAATTGACCACTTTTGTGCAATGTAGTAGGAAAGTGCGTAACGTAGCTGTGCGTTTTTTAACAAATTACCGAAATCCAGGGGGTTTCCCTGTTTTTGTTTGCATTTGTTAAATTTCTGTGCTACAATAACCAAGAAATCCTTACATCAGGGACTTGCGTAGCTGATGTAAAGACATTATAAGGAGGAAATAGCATGAAAAAGATGATTAGCCTGGTGCTGGTCGTTGTCATGGTGCTGGGCATGACTGCCTGCGGCGCCAAGACCGAGACCCCCACTACCGCTGCCCCTGCCGCTACCGAAGGCACCGTCGCCGAGGCCGCCGCTACCGCTGCTGCTTCCGGCAATGACAACTGGAAGATTGCCATTCTCACCGGCACCGTTTCTCAGGGCGAGGAAGAGTTCCGGGCCGCCGAGAAGGCTCTGGCCACCTATGGTCCCGAGCACATTGTGACCGCTACTTATCCTGACAACTTTATGTCCGAGATGGAGACCACCGTTTCCCAGATCGTCTCCTTCGCTTCCGATCCCGACGTGAAGGCCATCGTGATGTGCCAGGCTGTCCCCGGCGCTAAGGCCGGCTTCGACAAGGTTCGTGAAATGGGCCGTGACGACATCCTGCTGATCGCCGGCACTCCCCAGGAGGATCCCGCCGTTATCTCCGCTGCCTCTGATATCATTATGTACTCCAACGAAGTCGCTCAGGGCGACACCATCATGGAGACCTGCGAGAAGTGGGGCATCGATGTGTTCATTCACTATTCCTTCCCCCGTCACATGGCTATGGAGCTGATCGTTGGCCGTCACAACCTGCTCAAGCAGAACGCTGACGCTCTGGGCATCGAGATGGTTGACGTCACCGCTCCCGACCCCACTGCTGAGGCCGGCCTGTCCGCCTCCCAGCAGTTCATCCTGGAGGATGTTCCCCAGCAGCTGGCCAAGTACGAGGGCAAGAAGGTTGCCTTCTTCACCACCAACTGTGGTATGCAGCCCTCTCTGCAGGCTGCCTGCCTGGATCAGCCCAACGCTTACTATCCCTCTCCCTGCTGCCCCAGCCCCTACCACGCATTCCCCGCTACCCTGGGTCTGGAGCTGGCCATCGGCGGTGACGACCAGGAGGCTCTGCATCAGATCGCTCTGAAGCTGAAGGAGCACAACGCGGTTGACCGCTACTCCACCTGGGCTTCTCCCGTTGCCATGACCATCATCGCCGTGGGCGTTGAGTATGCCAAGCAGTACGCTGAGGGCACCATCACCAGCAAGAACGATTCCGACGCGCTGAAGGCTCTGCTGAACGAGAAGGTCGAAGGCGCGAAGATCGACTTCTACACCAACGACGAAGGCACCACCTTCGACAACTACTACACCATCCTGCTGGCTCCTGTTGATTTTAACGATTACCTGTAATCGTATTTCAGGCGCTCCCTCAAGTTCACTGAGGGAATGCGCCCCATGGGCGCAAACGCCTCAGTAACAACAAAATGCAAGTCCAAATAACGGGTCCACCCGATTTATTCGGGCGGACCCGTCTAACCGTATACAAGGAGGAACACAAAGAATGCAGAACGAATACGTACTGGAAATGAAGCACATCAGCAAGCAGTACGGCAATAACGCGGTTCTGAGCGATGTGTCTCTTTCCGTAAGGCCCGGCGAGATCCACGCGCTTCTCGGCGAGAACGGTGCAGGCAAATCCACCCTGATGAATACCCTGTTCGGTATGCCTGTGATTCACAGCACCGGTGGATTTGAGGGAGAAATCTTTCTGAATGGGGAGAAGGTCAATATTCTTTCTCCTCAGGACGCCATGACCATGGGTATTGGCATGGTGCATCAGGAATTCATGCTCCTGCCCGGCTTTACGATTACAGAGAACATTAAGCTCAACCGGGAAATTGCCAAGCCCAATCCCGTCAGCCGAATCCTGGGTAAGGATTTGGAGACTCTGGATTTTCCTGCCATGCGCAAGGATGCCCGGAAGGCTCTGGACAGCGTGGGCATGAACCTGGACGAGAATACGCTGGTGCGGGGACTGCCTGTAGGCTATATGCAGTTCGTGGAAATCGCCCGGGAAATTGACAAGACCGGCGTGAAGCTGCTGGTATTCGATGAGCCCACCGCCGTTCTGACGGAGTCTGAGGCAGATCAGCTGATTTCCGTTATGAAGCAGATTGCCGCCAGCGGCATCGCAATCATTTTCATCACCCATCGTCTGGATGAGGTTATGGCCGCTTCCAATCACATCACCATCCTCCGGGACGGCAAGCTGGTTGCCACCAGAGCCGTGGAGAATACCTCCATTGTGGAGCTGGCGGAGCTGATGATCGGCCGGAAGGGCGAGGCGGTTGTCCACGCCGAGGCCCGGAGCACCCATTCCGACACCGTAGCCATGCACCTGGAGAATCTCCGGGTAGATATGCCCGGCGAGCGTGTCCGGGGCATTACCATGGACATCTACGAGGGCGAGATCCTTGGCATCGGCGGCCTGGCCGGCCAGGGCAAGCTGGGCATTCCCAACGGCGTGCTCGGCCTTTATGACATGGAAGGCACTGTGGAGCTGTTCGGCAAGGAGCTGAAGCCCGGCGATACCAAGGAAGCGCTGAATGCCGGTATCGCTATGGTTTCCGAGGATCGGAAGACGGTCGGCTTGCTGCTGGATCAGGCCATTGAAGATAATATTGTATTCAACGCTATGCAGGTCAAGGGCGACTATCTGAACAAAATCGGCCCCTTTACCCTGAAAAACAGCGGCAAGATTCGTGCCACTGCCGAAGAGATGATCCAGGAACTGGATATCCGCTGCTTCGGCCCCACCCAGGCGGCGGGCACTCTGTCCGGCGGCAACCAGCAGAAGGTCTGCATTGCCCGGGCTCTGTGCATGAATCCCAAATTCCTGTTCGTTTCCGAGCCCACCCGTGGCATTGACATCGGAGCCAAGAAGCTGGTGCTGGAGACGCTGGTGAAGCTGAACCGGGAGAAGGATATGACCGTGGTCATCATTTCCTCAGAACTTCAGGAACTGCGCAGCATTTCCGACCGGATTGCCATCGTCTCCGAGGGCAAGCTGGTGGATGTGCTGGCACCGGACGCTTCCGATGCGGACTTCGGCCTGGCCATGTCCGGCATCAAGCCCTCCGAACACAACAAGAAAGAAGGTTAAGCGCAGATGACGAAGAATAAAGTAAGAAGAAGCGTTGCTGCCTTGCTGTGCGTAGCCTGCGTTGTGCTGCTGGTGCTGGGCGGACTGAACCTGCCGAAGAAGAGTAACGCCAAGGGCGAAGCCATTCTGGAGAACCTCCGGGTGCGGATGCTGCTGAACGTTACTGGCGCAGGCGTGGTAGAAAGCTATGTAAACATTGCAAAGCAGGAGGCTCAGGCCAAGGCCAAGGCTGAGGGCGGCGGAATGGCCGCCATCCGGGAAGCCGTTAAGAAGGCGGAGGAGGATACCCGGGCCAAGTATGAAAACGCGGAATTTGCTGCCGGCGTGGTTGCCAGTCCGGAGCTGATTGCCGCTGCGGATGCTTATAACGGGGCGATGATGCGTCACGGTGAGCTGGAGACCGCTGCCCAGCAGGCCTACATCGATGCCCACTACGAAGAGGCAAAGGCCAAGATGGAAGCCGAGCGGGAAGCCCTGCTTGCCGAGGGCAAGGAGGTTTCCGAGGACGAAACCGTGGAAGTGGATATGAGCGGCTTCGTTGCCACCCAGGAAATGCTGGATGCCCAGGCTGTGGTGGACAGCGCCTATGTGGCTTTGGGTCAGGAGCTGAAGAAGGTCTACAACGTTCTGGACGATGAGGCCCTGGCTTCCCTCCGGGGGACTGTGGACGGCCTGATGTATCAGCCCGGCGACGATTTCGACACCCAGTATGACCGGTATCTGGATCAGTGCGGCGGCAAGTCCACGGCTTCCGGTTATCTGGTTCGTCACTCCGATGATCTGATTTATACCGCTCTGGCGCTGCTGGTGACGGCGGCTCTGCTGGCCTTCTATGAGTGGCTGGTTGCCAAGCTGGGTGTGCCTCGTGTTATCATCGGCGTGTTCTTTGTCCTGCTGTGCTTCATGACGCTGTGGTTCGATCTGTCCCTGCCCACGCTGCTCAGCAATACCGTGGTGCGCACCGGCATGAACTCCATCATGGTTCTGGCCATGGTGCCCGGTATTCAGTGCGGCATCAGCCTGAACCTGGGTCTGCCCATCGGCCTGGTGGCCGGCCTGATCGGCGGCCTGATGACCATTGAGCTGGGAATTCCCGGCTGGGGCGGCTTCCTGTTTGCCATTGCTGTGGGCTGCGCCATTGCCGCCGTCTGCGGCTATCTGTATGCCCAGATGCTGAACCGGCTGAAGGGTGAGGAGATGTCCGTCACCACCTACGTTGGCTTCTCCATCGTGTCTTTGATGTGCATTGCCTGGCTGGTGCTGCCCTTCAAGTCTCTGAAGCTGCGCTGGCCTCTGGGCACCGGCCTTCGGAACACCATCGGCCTGGATTCCACCAACTTCAAGCACATCCTCGACGAGTTCCTGGCCTTCAAGATTGGCGATTTCACCGTGCCTACGGGACTGCTCCTGTTCATGGCACTGTGCTGCCTGCTGGTGTGGCTGTTCTCCCGGAGCAAGACCGGTGTGGCCATGCAGGCTGTGGGCAACAATCCCCGGTTTTCCCAGGCTGCGGGCATCAATGTAGATAAAATGCGGATCGTGGGCACCACCCTGTCCACGGTGCTGGGTGCGGTGGGCATTCTGGTCTATTCCCAGAGCTACGGCTTCATGCAGCTGTACACCGCTCCCCGCCAGATGGGCTTCGTGGCCGCTTCCGCCATTCTGATTGGCGGTGCCTCCACCTCCCGGTGCAAGATCAGCCATGTGCTTATCGGCACCTTCCTGTTCCAGGGCGTTCTGACCCTGGGAATGCCTGTGGCAAACGTGCTGGTTCCCGGCTCCACCATTTCCGAAACTCTGCGTATTCTCATTTCCAACGGCATCATTCTGTATGCTCTGACCAAATCCGGAGGTGATTCCCGTGCATGATCTGCGTAAGAAATACGATATCGGCGAACTGCTGCGGGCCAATGCAGTTACCATCATGTTCGTGGTGCTGTGTATCATCTGCCTGATTTTCAGCGGACAGACCGTTCCCTATGTGATGTATGAGCTGTTCGGGCGGCTCAGCCGGAACGCCTTCATCGTTCTGGCTCTGATTCTGCCCATCATTGCGGGCATGGGCATCAACTTCGCCATTACCATCGGTGCCATGGCAGCCCAGATTTCCGCCCTGTGGGTCATCGAGTGGGGCATCAGCGGCCTGGGCGGCTTCCTGGTCGCCATGCTGATGACCGTTCCCATTGCCGGCTTCTTCGGCTACCTCATCGGCAACCTGCTCAACAAGATGAAGGGTCAGGAAATGATCGGCGGCCTGATTCTGGGCTACTTTGCCAACGGCCTGTATCAGCTGCTGTTCCTGTTCATCTTCGGCAATCTGATTCCCCTGAACGCCCCGGGCCTGGTCATCAAGGGCTCCACCGGCGTTGCCAATACCATCGACCTGTCTACCGATCGGGGCTTCAAGTATGCTCTGGACGGCATCTGGAACGTACCTTTCGGCACTGGATTGTATATCTTCTGCGGCCTGTTTGTGGTGTACGCGGTTGCAAAGCTCCTGCTGAAGAAGTCTGACAAGAAAAAGACTCTGGTGACCGTGGGCATCTGCGCCGCGGCTTGCATTCTGTACCAGATTCCTGCCGTTTCTGCCCTCTTTGCCATGGTCAAGGTGCCTATGGTCACCTTCCTGGTGGTGGCGCTGCTGTGCCTGTTCAACAATGCTCTGATGAAGACCCGTCTGGGTCAGCAGTTCCGGGCGGTTGGCCAGAGCCGGACGGTTGCCAACGTCTCCGGCATCAACGTGGATAAGGTTCGTGTGATCGCCATCATGATCTCCACGGTGTTGGCCGGCTGGGGTCAGTTGATCTTCGTTCAGAACATGGGCTCCTTCCAGACCTATGGCGCCCATGAGCAGGTAGGCCTGTACGCCGGTGCAGCCATTCTGGTTGGCGGCGCTTCCATTCGGAAGGCCACCAACGGTCAGGCACTGCTGGGCTGTATCCTGTTCCATCTGCTGTTCATCGTGGCTCCCTCCGCCGGTAAGAATCTGTTCGGAGATGCGGCCATCGGCGAGTATTTCCGGGTGTTCATTTCCTATGGCGTTATCGCCCTGGCTCTGGTCATGCACGCATGGAGCGGCGTTCAGAGCAAAAAGAAAAAGAAGGCGTAATTTGCCAGCATCACAGAGTCAGGCCTCCGGCCTGGCTCTGTTTTTTTCGTGCCCAGAATGCTGCGGAGCCAGGCCAGATCCTGGGCAGATATTACTCCCAGCAGCCATATCAGACACCCCAGAAGTACAAGATGGAACAGACACTGCATTTCAGGCCCCGGAGCCCGGGCGGCGATTTGCTGGGAAAGAATTGCGGCTGCCAGTGCTTTACAGATTTGTCCCATGGGCAGGTTGACCCGGGAAATTTTTAGAAGCCGCCGGAGACTCAGCAGAAAATTCACCCCATGGGAGATAAAAAAGCTGAGAAAATACCCCTGCATCCCGTAGTATGGCAGCAAGACGAAGAGCATTCCCACGTCCATGGCGGAGGTGAGAATGTTATAGCGTACGCAAGCCCGCTGCTGCCCCAGGCCTTTGGTCATGGCATCGATGATGGCGTCGCAGTACAGCATGGGAATCAGCGGCGCGTATCGCCGCAGAGACAGGGCTGCCTCCGCATTGCCGTAAAACCGCAGACAAAGAGGCTCTGCCAAAAAGCGCAGCAGCCCGGAAATTACCAAGGCATACAGAAGTGCCGCTTTCAGGCTCCGGCGGACAAGGTAGCGAATCCGGCCTTCGTTGCCCCCGGCGGCGCACCGGGCAAGTTCCGGGATGAGAAGCTCCGCCAGACCGAAGAGAATGCAGGCCGGAAACATGAGAATGGGAAAGGTCATGCCGCTGACAATGCCGAAGCTGGCCAGGGGGTTGACAATGGCCGGATTCCGGGCCAGTCGCTTGGGCACCATCAGGTTTTCGGCGGTGCTGATACCGGCTTTCAGTACGTCTGCCGCCGCCAGAGGCAGGGCAATCCGACACAGCCGCTTCCCAATCCGGGGAGCCGTTCCGGCTGTCGGGTGTTCTTTTTGCCGCAGAATTACCAGGCAGCCCAGGGTCAGACAGCTGCCCAGACTGCTGCCTAGGACCACGCACAGGCAGGCACGGACGGCACTGGTGCCGGCCCAGAGCTTTAACGCCAGCATAGTCAGCCCCATGGAGCACATCTGCTCGGCCACCTCCACGGCGGCCAGGGTTCCGATGCGGTTGGCGGCGGTGAAGTAGCCGGTCATCACGCAGCACAGGCAGGTGACGGGCAGGAAGGCCGCCAATAGCCGCAGAGCACCCGCAGTCTGGGCGTTCCCAATCCAGCAGTCCGCCAGCCAGGGAGCCATCCGGTAGAGTACCAGGGCAGCGCAGCCGCTGCATAGGATGCTGTAAACAAAGCAAGCGGAAAGCGCGTGGGTCACGTTTTCCGGCCGCTTTCGACCCAGCTCCTCGGCAGTGAGATACATGGCGGCGGTGCGCACCCCGCCGATTCCAGCGACGAGAGACAGAGAGCCCACGGACAGCACCAGCTGCAATAGCCCGATGCCCTCCGGCCCGATCCGACCGGACAGATACACCTGAAAGGAAGTGCCTACCAGCCGCAGCAGCAGATTGACCCCGGTAAGCAGCAGCGCGGAATAAAAAATGGGAAGCCGTCTGGACAAAAAAATCCCTCCCTTGTCCACAATCTATGCAGACGCGGGAGGGGGTTATGACTTTAGGGAAGCTCTGATTAAATCCACAAGAGCTGACAGCGAGAGATTTTTTGCTAGACGAAAGTTCTGAAAGTGGAGAAATACTGTATGTATTTCCCACTTTCGGAACTGCACGGATAGGGAAAAAGATCCGCTGTTCAGCCGAAGGGGATTTATTCAGAGTTTCCTTAAGCTTCGGGATTGAATTCCTTGCAATAGGGAACCAGGGGGCAGTGACCGCAGTCCGGATTTCGGGCGGTGCAGCAGTCCCGACCGAAGAGAACGATCCGGTGACAGAAATCGCTGCTTTCTTCCGGCGGCAGGATGGCGCGCAATTGCCGCTCTACCTTCTCCGGCTCCTTGCCGTGAGACAGGCCAAGTCTTCCGCAGATGCGGATGCAGTGGGTGTCACAGACCACGCTACCCGGCACGCCATACAGGTCACCCAGCAGCAGATTGGCGGTTTTCCGGCCCACTCCGGGGATTTTCAGCAGCTCATCCATAGTGCCCGGCACCTTGCCGCCGTAGCTGTTCAGGAGCATTTGGCAGCCCAGAACAATGTCTCTGGCCTTGTGCTTATAGAAGCCGCAGGAGCGCACCAGCTCCTCCACACGGGAGATGTCCGCGTTTGCCATGGCCTCCAGGGTGGGGTAGGCGGCGAACAGGGCCGGGGTCACCTGGTTCACCCGGGCATCGGTGCACTGGGCGGAGAGCCGGACGGCAATCATCAGCTCGTAGTCTTTTACGTAATGCAGGGCGCAGGGGGCACTGCCGTAACGCTCCTTCAAAATGGCGATAATGGCATTTACTTTCTCTTCCATACTTGCGGCTTCCTTTCTTTTTCGCCATTATACCAGAAAATCCGGGAAATTACAATCCGCTATTTTCTTCCTCCGGGAAAATCCGATAGGCCTCCAGAGCGGAAATCTCATAGGCCGTCCGGTTTTCACTTCCGGTTTCCGTCACCTTGGTGTAACCCCGGCTTTGGAGCCGTCCCAGAATTTGCAGTACGTCCCGGGTATGGAACTGGGCGCATTCCTGGGCGGTTTTGCCCCAGAGAATGCAGGGCAGATAGTCTGCCCGGCGGAAGGGACGGGGGACAGCCAGCATCACGTCGCAGATTTCCCGCCCCAGGGGCGTGCGGCGGTAGATGGGCTCCCGGCACAGGGGTCCCTCCAGGGAAACCTCGTTGATGGGTGCGCCGTCCTCACAGACGATGTGACTGGCAAAGACGAAAATCAGCAGTCTGCGCCGACCGTTTTCCCGAAGATTGTGGGAGCGCACCTGGCCGGTGACGGTGAGCATTTCCCCGTCGGACAGATCGATTTCATTTAGAATCTCTTCCTGAGCAATCACCGGCAGAGTGTCCACCGTGCCGGACAGCCGGGGCACCTCCAGGGAAAACCGGAAAAACCGGCGGCCGTGGTTTTCGTGGGAAAATTGGGGAAGACAGCCCAGGCTTCCCCGAAGGACAACATGGTTTGCAGTCAGTTCCATAGTACCACCTCAAGTACAGAGTATGGAACATCCTATGGCCTCCCGGAGAAAAAGAGAACCCGGCACCAGGGGTGCCGGGCGATGATTACTGAATATGAACGTGGTTGTTGATATGATCCTGGCAGTAGCAGTAATAGCCCTTGCACTTGGAGCAGTACCGGAATTCCAGCTCCGGGTTCGACACATCCGTTCGGCCGCAGACCGTGCACTTGTGGGTGTAGGGGGCCTTGGGGGCGGCGTGGCTGGCTTCGTAGGAGCCGGCGTCGAACTGGATGACCTTTGCCCTTCGTGTGGTCTGGGGCTTTTTCCGGAACAGCCGGGAAGCGTTGGCACGCCAGCTCATAGGGACAACGTTCAGCACGTCCTTCCCAAAGAACAGGAAGTAGTTTGCAAGAGATACCACCGAGAACAGATTGTAGGGGAAGGGATAGGATACCAGGCCGATGACCACGAATACCAGATCGACAAGAGCGAAAATCCAGGCCTTCACGGGAATGATGAAGAACAGCAGGAAATGGGCATCCGGGAACAGGGTGGCGTAGGCCAGGAACAGGCTCAGGTTCAGATAGACCACGTCTGCCTGACCGCCGAAGAGCAGACAGTAGATGTCCATCATCACCACGCCGGACAGATAATACAGGTTAAATCGAAGGGTGCCCCAGATGTTCTCCATGGCTCGTCCCAGGGAGTAGTAGCAGAACAGGGAGACGGCAGTCAGCAGCAGATTTCCGGCACTGTAGGTCAGCGGATAGGTGATAAGCCGCCAGACCTGACCCTGTAAAATGGCGCCCCGGTCGAAGCAGAGCAGGTAGTACAAAAAGGCGTTTCCGTACATCCGGCTCATGACGTACACCACGGCGGTGCCCAGGACGATGTAGAGCATCAGGTTGGGAATGCCCTTATTCCGGTTTTTATAGCAGTAAAGCTCAAACTTTCTGCGAAGGTTTTTCATGGCAGAGCCTCCAATAGTCATATTGAACCTATTCTATCAGGAAAGCCGGAAAAAGTCTATCACGGATTTGTGAACTTTGACTGGAAGAATACCCGCTCCTTCCCGTTTCCTCCGGGAGCCCCTGGGGCATCCGTCTGAAATAGGGGATAGAGATTCTCCCACCGGCGTTCCAGGTCTTGGAAAGGATGGTCTATGGGCTGTCCGGCGTTGCGGAAAAAGCCCTCCTTTTTGACGCTTTTCAGGATTTCCCGACCCCGGTCATTAAAGGCCAGAATCCGGACATAGGGAATTTCCATTGCCATCTGCGCCTGAGAAATGCCGAGAAAGGCACACAGAATCATCCGGTCAATCCGGGTGCGGGTGTAGCGTTTGGACTTAACGGCGGCGGCCACGGCCTCCAGGCTGGCTTCCTGTAGGACGGCGTGCATGAGCTTTCGCCAAAGTCCCTCACTGCCGAAGGGCAAAGCTTCAAATTCCGCTTCCGTCATGGTTCGAAGCCGATAGAGCACCGCACGCTCACCGGACAGCAGGGCGTGCTTGGGCGCGTTTTCAAAGCACCGGGCGGCTTCCTGGGGAAGGTAGGGGGCAATGTTTGTCCCTTGTTCCAGACAAAGGCGCAGGGAAGAAGCGGAAGGATTTTCGGCATCCGGGGTCTGGGCGTGGTAGCTGCCCTCCCGCCGGATAGGCAGGGGGCGCATGGGAGAATGCTGGGCGAGGATAGCCTTGCAATATTCCACCGCCAGAATGTTGTTGGGACTTTCCAGCAGGGAACCGGACAGACCCATGGCCTCCAGCGCACCCTGACGGGCGGCGGGGAAGGACTTGCCGGTTGCCAGCTGCTCCCGGAGTCGGGGAGGGAAGTCCTCGCGCAGAAGTGCCTGGGCGGCGGCAAGCAGTTCTTCGGAGTCCGGGGTTTCCGCCCCAAAGCACAGTCCGTCACACAGCCGGGAGAGAATGGACACGCCGCCGGCGGCAAATCCCTCCGCCGAGGAAAGGGCTGAAGGCACGGGCAGCTCCACCACCAGGTCGGCTCCGCAGCGGACGGCGGCCTCCGCCCGGCGCATTTTATCGAAAATCGCCGGATGTCCCCGCTGGACGAAATTGCCGCTCATGGCGCACACCACACCGGTATCCGCACCGAAATCCTCCCGAATGCGGACAATTTGCTTCCGATGTCCCAGGTGAAAGGGGTTATATTCACAGATAATTCCCACATTCATGGAAATTTTTCCTCCTTCGCGAAATTTTTCCGTTTAGGGCTTGAGAAATTCGGAAAAATGCAATATAATACTGGTAGCTATGGCTATCATATCATAAAGTCCCCAACAAGGAAACAAAAAATTTAGGAGGCAGATTCCCATGAACATTCTGATTATCAATGCCGGTTCCTCCAGCCTGAAGTATCAGCTGATGGATCCCGATACCGGTGTGGTGTCCGCAAAGGGTCTGTGCGAGCGTATTTACATCGACGGCCGTCTGACCCACAAGACCGGCGACAAGAAGGTCACCAAGGACATCCCCATGCCCACCCATTCCGAAGCCATCGCCGCGGTTCTGGACATTCTGGTTGACCCTGAGTACGGCGTCATCAAGTCCGTGGACGAGATTGATGCCGTGGGCCACCGTGTGCTCCATGGCGGTATGGAGTTCTCCGACTCCTGCATTATTGATGACCAGGTTATCAAGGCCATCGAGAAGTGCATTCCCCTGGGCCCCCTGCACAACCCCGCCAACCTGATGGGCATCCGTGCCTGCCAGGCGGTCATGCCCAAGACTCCCCAGGTTGCCGTGTTCGACACCGCTTTCCACATGACCATGCCCCCCAAGGCTTATCGGTACGCCATTCCCAAGGAGTACTATGAGAATGACGACATCCGCCGCTACGGCTTCCATGGCACCTCCCACAAGTATGTGGCCAAGCGTACCGCGGAGCTCATCGGTAAGAAGAACTTCAAGATGGTCAACTGCCACCTGGGCAACGGTTCTTCTCTGTCCGCCATCAAGGACGGCAAGTGCATGGATACCTCTATGGGTCTGAGCCCTCTGGCCGGTGTCCCCATGGGCACCCGTTCCGGCGACATCGATGCCTGCGTGGTGCAGTTCATCTGCAATAAGTACAACATGAGCGTGGACGACTGCCTGACCATGCTGAACAAGAAGTCCGGTATGCTGGCTCTGTCCGGCGTGTCCTCCGACTTCCGTGACCTGGGCGACGGCGCCGCTAAGGGCAACGAGGACTGCGTCCTGGCTCTGGACAAGTTCGCTTACGAGGTTGCCAAGTATGTGGGTGCTTACGCTGCCGCACTGAACGGCATTGACGTGCTGACTTTCACCGCCGGTGTGGGTGAGAACGACTGCGATGTCCGGGCGATGGTCTGCGACTACCTGGGCTTCATGGGTGTGAAGCTGGATCCCGAGCTGAACAAGACCCGTGGCAAGGAGATGGTCATCTCTACTCCCGACTCCAAGGTTCAGGTCTGGGTGGTTCCCACCAACGAAGAGCTGATGATCGCTCAGGATACCGCCGAGCTGGTCAAGGCTGCTGCCAAGTAACTTTACGTTTATTCAGGAAAGCCGCCGCGGAAACCGCGGCGGCTTTTGCATCAAAAGGAGGAATCCCAATGGAACCGGTCGTAGAGCGTTTTTTGCGCTATGTTTCCTTTGACACCCAGTCCGACGAACATTCCGACAGCTGCCCCTCCACAGACAAGCAGAAGCTGTTGGGAGCCGCGCTGGTGACGGAAATGCGGGAAATGGGAATCGGCGATGCCCGGATGGACGAGCAGGGCTATGTCTACGGCAGCATTCCCGGCGACCCGGACTTGCCCGCCATCGGGCTTATTGCCCACATGGACACCTCACCGGATGCCAGCGGCGCTAATATCCGGCCCCGGATTATGGAGTACACCGGCGAGGATCTGTGCCTGAACGCCGAAAAAGGAATCTACCTTCGGGAAAGTGACTATCCGGCTCTTCGGAATCATGTGGGCAAGCACCTGATCGTCACCGACGGCACCACCCTGCTGGGGGCGGACGACAAGGCGGGCATTGCCGAAATCCTCACTGCGGCGGAAGAAATTCTTTGCCGTGGCGAACGGCACGCAACCGTGAAAATCGCGTTACCCCGGACGAGGAAATCGGCCGCGGCGCAGACGGCTTTGACGTGGCCGGGTTTGGCGCGGATTACGCCTATACCGCAGACGGCGGTCCGGTGGGGGAGATCGAGTACGAGAATTTCAACGCTGCCAGTGCCGAGGTGACTTTCACCGGACGGAACATCCATCCGGGCTCGGCGAAAAACGCCATGGTGAATTCTCAGTATCTGGCCATGGAGTTCCAAAGCCTGCTGCCCGTCCATCAGCGGCCTGAAGCCACAGAAGGATATGAGGGATTCTTCCATCTGACGGAAATGTCCGGCACCGTGGAGGAAAGTCACCTTCACTATATCATCCGGGATCATGACTGGGCGAAATTCACCGAAAAGAAGGCAATGATGGAGGCCGCTGCGGACTTCCTGAGTGCCAAATACGGCAAGGGTACGGTTCAGCTGACCATCCGGGACAGCTATTATAACATGCGTAGCCGGATTGAGCCGGTGATGTTCATTGTGGAGCGGGCGAAGAACGCCATGGCGGCGGTGGGGATGATTCCCAGAGAGGTTCCCATTCGGGGCGGCACCGATGGGGCGCGGCTTAGCTTTCTGGGTCTGCCTTGCCCCAACCTGTGCACCGGTGGGGAAAACTATCACGGTCGGTTTGAGTATATTCCGGTGGAGGATATGACACTTTGTGTGAAAATGCTGGTGAAAATCCTTACAAACTTTGAATAAACGCAAAAAACCGGAGCGGCTATGCCACTCCGGTTTTTTCGGTTGTTCATTCGGCGAAATCTGCCTCTTCGGCCACAGGCTCGTGGGGAGCGGGAGCCTCGGCGGCGGGCTTGTCCTCAGCAGGAGCCTCAGCAGCGGGAGCTTCCACAGGAACCTCCACGGCGGCAGGCTCTTCGGCGGTCTCCTCAGGAGCCGCGGTGTCCGGCTCTTCCTCACAGGCAGGGCACTTGGGCAGGGAAGCCAGAACCCGCTTGGCCCAGGCGGTAATCTGCTCACCGTAGGTGGCAACAACATAGACGGCACCGGCTACGGCAGCCAGGGCAGCCAGAATCTTAACGATGGTATTCAGCGTTTTCATATGGCACAACCTCCATAATGTAATCTCCCTATATTATAACCGGCATAGGGGGAAAAAGCAAGAAAGAAAATAGAACAATTTGTAAATTAACGGGCACGGTCTGCCTTAAACATAACCGTACATGCCCCGGACGCTGACTTCCCCGGAGTTGACGGCTTCGGTGTGCCCGTCCGGGAAGCGGACGACCAGAGCACCGTCTTCATCGATGTCCTGGGCAAGGCCATGCCGAACCTCCTCACCCCGCACCAGAGAAACCTCTTGCCCCAGGGTGATGCAGTCACGTCGGTACCGGGTCATGATCTGAGCCTTGCGGGGCAGAAGATCGGCGCTCATCCGGTGGAGGGCTTCCAGCTCGGCAGCTGCCAGACGGGCCCGGTCAACGGGAGCGCCGGTGACCATGGCAAGAGAACCGGCAACTGTGCGAATTTCTTCCGGAAAATCGGCTTCCCGCTGACAGCAGTTGATGCCGATGCCGATAATGGCGTAGTCCACATTCCCATTTTTATCCAGCCGAAGCTCCGTTAGGATGCCCCCCAGCTTCCGCCGGTCGGAAACCAGATCGTTTGTCCACTTGATGCCCGGGCGGAACCCGGCGGCTTTTTCGATGGCATCACACATGGCAACGCCCACGGCGCAGGTCAGGTGCATAAGATCGGCAGGAGGGCACTCCGGGCGCAGGAGCATACTCAGGTAAATGCCCACCCCCGGTGGTGACAGGAAGCTCCGTCCCCGGCGGCCGTGGCCTCCGGTCTGGTGGTCGGTAATCACCGCCGTACCGTGGGGGGCACCCTGGGCGGCCAGAATTTTCAGCTGGTCGTTGGTGGAGTCCACCTCCGGCAGATAGTGAACCCGATCCCGCCAAGGGTATTCGGGGGAGAGCGCGTTCAAAATTCCTTGTTCCATATCAGTCGATGTCCTTCAGAACTTCCTCCGGCGGGCGATCCAGAATTTCCGGGTGAGCCAGAATCCGCTTGTAGTGCTTGAAGAAGGCGGCATAGTAATAGCCGTCCACAATCCGCTCGTCCAGGGTAAACTTCACATCCACATATTTGCGCTGTACTACGCTGCCGTCCTCGGTGATTTCGTAGGCTCGCCGCTTCATGCCGAAGGCACCGAATACCGGCAGGTTGCCGAAGTCATACAGGTGGTGGTAAACGGGCGGAATGCCAAGACTGCCCATGGAGGTGAAGAACAGGCTTCCGTGGAAGGGGCTGACCTCCAGCAGAAAGCCGGGGAGCAGGCCAAAGTAATCCAGGGTTTTCAGAAGCCATACCGCGAATTTCAGAAACACTCCGGGAATCAGGGTCAGTGCTCCGGCGGTGGCATCGAAGTCGCTGTCCAGAGAGGACGTGTTTTTTACACTGTCAACGGCTGCCTGGTACTTGTTGTAAACGTCCTGGGCGGTATCCGTGGGCTTCAGGTGCACTTTAATCACCGTGTCCGGGGAATCCGCCCGCATTTCCTTTTTAATGGTCATGCAGTACTGAATGTCATCTCCCCGGGAGTAGACCTTCTGGCCGGAAATGAACCGGTTCAGCCCGGGAAACCGGCACAGAGAGCGAACGTAGCAGGCCAGCAGCACATGGGTAATGCCGAAGCTGGTCAGGCCTTCCCGCCGCTTCTGACGGATGTAGCGGTCAATCTGGCTGATTTCAATGGAATCGGAGAACAGATTGTCCGAGGTGTTCCGGGTGACCATGATGTAGGGGGAAACCTGAGCCATGGCAGGCAGGGTGCGGATTCTTCTTCCATCGGGTCGATCGCCCCAGGTGGGGTGATATTCCTCGGCAGGATGAACCCGGACGGCAAGACATGTGAGAATTACGCCGGTCAGTGCCAGAAAATCCGCGGCGCAGTCCTTGTAGGCTTCCAGATCACCGGACAGAATCCCTCTGCGGTAGAAGTACAGCAGAATACCCATGGGAACGCAGACCATCGGCAGCAGGAAGAACAGCCCCCGGTGTCCGGCGGTGATGTCCGTGTAGCTCACGGCAAAGAAAATCAGCGCCACCCAGAACAGCCAGGTCATCATTCTGCCGCTGACATTGCCGGAGATCCAAAGCCCGGCGTAGAGGCACATCATCCAGACGGGAATGGCGGTTTTGTAGAACTGGTTTTCACCGTTCAGAAGAGCGATGAGCGCAAACAGCGTGGTAGCCCCGATTGGCAGAACGATTTGACACCACACGAAGCTGCCATCCCCGGGTCCTTTCAAACCGGAGAAAGCAATGCGGGTCACTGCCGAGGCTGCCATGCACAGCGTCATCAGCCAGATCAGCACGTTTTTACGGCTGACATACAAGTGCAGATTCTTTTTCATACACACATAATATATCAAAAAACGGGAAGAATTGCAATAAAAAAAGCAGGGCGTGCCCTGCTTTTTTGAAGGCTTATAGGTTGGCAATGGCGGCCATATATTCAGGCGTAGTGCCGCAGCAGCCGCCGAGCATGGTGGCTCCGTTTTCCTTGCACTTTGCCATAATGTCCGCAAACTCCGCCGGAGTCTGGGAATAGACCGCCATGCCGTCGTCGCCGATGGTGGGAATGCCTGCGTTTGGCTTGCAGATCAGGGGGATTTTCACGCAGCGGCGGAGTTTGGTCACAAGATAGGGGGTCATCATGTCCGCGCTGACACAGTTGAAGCCCACGGCCACCGCCCCGGAATCCTCCAGAGATTTGAGAGCCGCTCCGGCATCCGCCCCGGAGAACAGGGAGCCGTCGGGCTGCATAGTGAAGGAATACATGGCGGCATCCGCCCCCTCCAGCTCGGCGGCGCAGAGAATGGCCTCCGCCTCCTGCTGATAGAGGAGCGTTTCGCCAATGAGTAAGTCCGCGCCGCCGGCGATCAGGCCGTGAATCTGGCGGCGATAGTTTTCCACCATCAGATCGAAGGCCTCTGCGTCCCAGCTGTCGCAGAAATTGGCAAGGGTCGTCAGATCTCCCGCAATCAGGCAGCCTGGGGCGGCAGACCGGGACAGGGCGACCAGAGCCTCGTTGATGGCTTCCGTCTGACCGTCCAGCCCAAAGCGCTTCAGGGCGATGGGCTGAGCCTGGAAGGTAGGGGCGTAGATAATCTGACAGCCTGCCTGGGCGTAGGCACGCTGGAGCGCCACCAGAGGCTCCGGATTGGCAAGAATCCATTCCTCCGAGCAGCAGCCCTTGGGCATACCGGAATTTCGCAGATTGGAGCCGGTGGCACCGTCCAGAATGTGGACGCCTCCGGCAATCTTGTCTTGCAGCGCTTGCCTTGTCAGCATGGTTATCCCTCGCAGTTCTAGTTTCTTAGGGCGTATTATAAAGGAAACGGAAGGAAAATGCAAGTGCATTGACGATTTCGATTTTTTCTGGTAGGATAAGGAAAATGGTAGGAAGGAGCCGGAAGTATGAAAAAATCCGTATTGCAGGCCTATGCCCGGCTGATTGTCCGCTGCGGCGTGAATGTTCAGCCCGGCCAGGAGGTTATGATTTACGCGGGGCTCGACCAGCCGGAGTTTGTGGAGCTGGTTGTCAAAGAGGCCTACGCAGCCAAAGCCAAAAAGGTGATTGTGGAGTGGAGCTATCAGCCCTTGGAAAAGCTCCATCTGCGCCATCAGTCCCTGAAAACTCTGGGCACGGTGGAAGCCTGGGAGCGGGAGCGGCAGGAGCACATGTGTCAGGTGCTCCCGGCAAGAATTTATCTGGAATCCGACGACCCAGACGGCCTGAAGGGCATGAATCTGAATAAGGCCGCCAAGGCCAGACAATTGCGTTATCCCATTCTGAAGCCCTACCGGGATCGGCGGGAAAACCGGGATCAGTGGTGCATTGCGGCGGTGCCCGGAAAGAAGTGGGCGAAGAAGGTGTTTCCGGGACTTCGCACCAGCACGGCGGTGGAAAAGCTCTGGCAGGCCATCTTCAGTGCCTCCCGGGTGACGGAAGACCCCATTGCCGCATGGGAAGCCCACAACGCCGACCTGAAAGCCCGCTGCGCCTACCTGAACGGTCTGCATATTCGTTCTTTGCACTACCGGGCGGATAACGGCACCGATCTGACCGTGGAGATGATTCCCCAGGCCATCTGGTGCGGCGGCCGGGAGGACAGCCTCCAAGGCGTTTCCTTCAATCCGAACATTCCTTCCGAGGAATGCTTCATTTCCCCCATGCGGGGCAAGGCGGAGGGAATTGTGTATGCCACCAAGCCCCTGAGCTATCAGGGTCAGCTCATCGAGGACTTCTGGTTCCGTTTTGAAAAGGGGAAAGTGGTGAAGGCCGGAGCCCGGACGGGGGAGAACCTGCTGCAAACCATGATTGCCATGGACGAGGGTGCGGCTTACCTGGGCGAGTGCGCCCTGGTTCCCCAGCGCAGTCCCATCGCCGAAATGGGCTTTCTGTTCTATAACACTCTTTTTGACGAGAATGCTGCCTGTCATCTGGCGCTGGGCTGCGGCTTTGCCGATACCATTGAAAATTTCCAGAACCGCTCGCTGGAGGAATGCCGGGAGCTGGGCGTCAATGACTCCATGATTCACGAGGATTTTATGATCGGCTGCGACAGCATGGACATTGACGCCATTTGCGAAAACGGTCAGGTGATGCCGGTTTTCCGAAAGGGAAACTGGGCATTTTAAGAGGCCGACAACTTTTTTCAAAATTCCAAAAATAATGCTTGCATTCTTCCCGGCAATGTGATATGATATCCGGGCGATTGAAGATTGCTTAGGGTGCTTTGTGCCCTTTAACTGATACGAAAGAGGTGAACGAAATGAAGGAAGGTATCCATCCCAAGTACGAACAGACCACTATCCGCTGTGCCTGCGGCAATGTCTTTACGACCGGTTCTACCAAGAAGGACATTCGTGTTGAGATCTGCTCCAAGTGCCACCCTTTCTATACCGGCAAGCAGAAGCTGGTTGACACCGGTGGACGGGTTGATCGCTTCAACAAGCGTTTTGGCTTGAAGTAAGAGCAGAAAATTCCGCACTACGGATTCGTGGTGCGGATTTTTTGTTTTTTCTTGCGAAAAACAGTTGTCCCCGGGTGGGCGGATGTGCTATACTAAACGATAATGAATGATGCTTCGGAGGAACCTATGGAAGAAAAACTTGAAACCGCCGTCCAGGAGCGGGCGGTGCTGGTGGGACTGAACGCGGACTGCTTTTCCGAGGAGCAGACCGCCACGGAGGAATCCCTGAAGGAATTGGAGGATCTGCTGGAAACCGCCGGAGGCTTCTGCACCGGCAAAGTGCTCCAGAACCGGCATACTCCGGATTCTCACAGCTTCATCGGCGAGGGCAAGGCTCAGGAGATCCGGATGCTGGCGGAGGCCACCCAGTCCACCATGGTGATTTTTGACAACGAGCTGTCCCCTGGAAATATCCGGGCACTGGAGGAGATTATCGGCGTGACGGTCATCGACCGCAGCGCACTGATTCTGGATATTTTTGCCCAACGGGCGAAGACCAAGGAAGGTCGGCTCCAGGTGGAGCTTGCCCAGTACAAGTATCTGCTGCCCCGGCTTTCCGGTATGGGCGCCAGCCTGTCCCGGCAGGGCGGCGGCATCGGTACCCGGGGCCCCGGCGAGACCAAGCTGGAATCCGACCGGCGGCATATCCGGGAGCGGATTACCCGGCTGGAAGAAGAATTGGAACAGGTGCGCAAGGTGCGGGCTGTCCAGCGGGAGCGGCGGATGAAGAATTCCATTCCTGTGGTTGCCATTGTGGGCTATACCAATGCAGGAAAGTCAACGCTTCTGAATCAGCTGACCAATGCGGGAATCCCCGCCAACAACCGCCTGTTCGATACCCTGGACACCACCTCCCGGCAGCTGACGGTGTCCGACAATCTGGACGTGATTCTGTCCGATACCGTGGGCTTTATTTCCAAGCTGCCCCACCACCTGGTGAACGCTTTCCACGCCACCCTAGAGGAGCTGGAATACGCCGACCTGTTGCTTCACGTCATTGACGCTTCCGATCCGAACCTGGAAAAGCACGTTGCCGTGGTGGACAGGCTCATTGCCCAGCTGGCAAAGCCCGGCACTCCGGTGCTCAAGTGCTACAACAAGGCTGACCTGGTCTACTCTGAGGATATCCCCAAGGGAAAGGACATTGTGGCCATTTCCGCCAAGCGGGGGAAAAATATGGACGGCCTTCTGAAGGCCATTGAGGAGACCCTGGGTCATTCCCGGCATCATGTGATTCTGCGCTTCCCCTACGACAAGGGCGGCATGGTGGAGACTCTCCACGATAACGCCCAGGTCAAGAAAGTGGAATACACGGAGGCCGGCATTGAGGTGGAGACGGTTCTCGACCCCATTCTCTACGGAAGACTAGCGCAGTACATTGTGAAGGAGTGCTGAGCCCTTGGACGAGTATCTTGTCCCGAGTGAATACGGCGAAGACGAGTTTATCGAGAAGAAGTCCCGGTTTATCGGCCGAATCTGGCCGGTAGAGACGGAAGAAGAGGCGCTTGCCCGGATTCAGGAGATGAAAAAGAAGCACTACGATGCCACCCACAACTGCTGGGCTTACATCATCTGGGACGGAGTTGTCCGATTTTCCGACGACGGCGAGCCCGGAGGCACTGCGGGAATGCCCATGCTCCAGGTGCTCCAGCGGGAGGGCCTGTATAATGTGGTCTGCGTGGTGACCCGATACTTCGGCGGCATTCTGCTGGGAGCAGGCGGCCTGGTGCGAGCCTACACCAAGGGTGCGAAAATCGCCGTGGACGCGGCGGGCAAGTCCATGAAGCGGGTGTGGACGGTGCTGTATGTGCCCTGTCCCTACAGCTTCTATGAGCGGGTACGGTTGGAGGCGGAAGCCTTCGGCGGCATTGTCCGTAAGGCGGACTTTGGCGCAGAGGTGGAGCTGGAGTTGTTGTTTCCCGAAGCGAAGACCCAGGCGTTTCTGGACAGGCTCACGGATATGACCGCGGGCACTGTGGAGAGTATGGAAATCGGTCAGGAATACCGGGCATTCCCGGTATCCGGGAAAGGAAGCGATTGCAGTGACGGTTAAGGAAGAACTGGAACGGTTGGAGCATAAGCGGCTGAACCCCCTGGCAGCCTTCGCCGATCAGTCCAAGGGACGACCCCGGCAGGAGGAGCCCCGGGAAGAGGATGTGCGCACCTGCTATCAGCGGGACATTGACCGAATTGTCCACAGCAAGGCCTTCCGGCGGCTGATGCACAAAACCCAGGTGTTTCTTCAGCCTGAGGGAGACCATTATCGCACCCGAATGACCCACACTCTGGAGGTGTCCCGGATTGCCGGCACCATCACCCGGGCGTTAGGGCTCAACGAGGATCTGTCCGAGGCCATCGCCATGGGACACGACCTGGGTCACACCCCCTTCGGTCACGCCGGAGAGGCGGCTTTGTCCGACTGCCTGGGCAAGCCCTTCCGTCACAACGAGCAGAGTCTGCGGGTGGTGGATATTCTGGAACGGGACGGCATGGGTCTGAATCTGACCTATGAGGTTCGCATGGGCATTGTAGGCCACACCGGCGAAACCTGGCCGGAAACCCTAGAAGGAAAGATTGTCCGGCGCAGCGACCAGATTGCCTATGTGAACCACGATATTGACGATGCCATCCGGGCGGGAATCCTCACCAATGACGACATCCCCCAGGAGATTTCCGATGTGTTGGGTCACACCCACAGCAGCCGGATCAACACCCTGGTGACGGACGTGATCGACACCTCCCGGGAGGCGGGGGCCATCTGCCTGACGCCAAAAGTCGAGCGTGCTTTGAAGGATCTTCGCAGCTTTATGTTTGCCCGGGTCTATCGGAATCCGGTGGCCAAGGGGGAGGAGAGCAAGGCCAAGGATATGCTCAAGCGGCTCTTTGACTACTATATTTCCCATCCGGAGGCTCTGCCGGAGGATTTTCAGCCCCAGCTGTCCTTTGACGGCATGGAGCGGACGGTCTGCGACTATATCGCCGGTATGACGGATAACTACGCCGTGGACAAATATACGGAAATTTTCATCCCCATGGGCTGGCATGTCCGGGGATAAGAAATAACCAGAACATAATCGGGAAGGAGGGAAAATCATGGCATTTCCGGAGGCCTTTCTGGACGAGCTGATTGCCAGAAATCCAATTGAAGATGTGGTAAGCCAATATGTGAACCTGAAACGCTCCGGCTCCAATCTGTTTGGCCTGTGCCCCTTCCATGGGGAGAAAACCCCCTCCTTTTCCGTTTCCCCGGATAAGGGAATCTACTACTGCTTCGGCTGTCACAAGGGCGGCAGCGTCATTAACTTCGAGATGGAAATTGAGGGCCTGAGCTATCCGGATGCCGTCCGGGCACTGGCCAAACGGGCAGGGCTGGAGGTTCCTGAGGACGAGCAGTACCAGTCCCGGTATCGCCAGCAGGAGCGGCTCTGGGCTCTCCACAAGGAGGCCGCCCGATTCTTTCACAGCCGGCTTTATGCCCCTATCGGGGCAAACGCCCTCCAATACGCCGCAGGCCGGGGAATGCCCAAATCCATTCTGACAAAATTCGGTATCGGCTATGCCCCGGACAGCTGGACGGATCTGGTAGACTACCTGCGAAGCAAGAACTATACCGATCAGGAGCTTCGGGACTCAGGGCTGGTAACGGTTTCTCAAAAGAACGGCAATCTCTTTGACCGGTTCCGGGATCGGCTGATGTTCCCGATTATCGATGTCCGGGGGAATGTCATCGGCTTTGGCGGCCGGATTATGAACAGCAGCGACAAGTCAGCTGCCAAATACTTAAACTCCCCGGAAACCCTGATTTTCAATAAGCGAAAAAACCTCTTTGCCCTGAATCTGGCGAAAAAAAGCAAGCTGGGCTACTTAATCCTGGTGGAAGGGTACATGGATGCCATCGCCCTGCATCAGTACGGCTTTGACTGTGCGGTGGCGTCCCTGGGTACGGCTCTGACCGAGGACGGCGCAAATTTGCTGTCCCGGTACACCGAGCAGGTGGTGCTCATCTACGACGGCGACGAGGCCGGACAGAACGCCACCCAGCGAGCCATTCCCATTCTGGAAAAGGCTGGCCTTCAGGTGAAGGTGCTGAAAATGCGGGATGCCAAGGATCCGGACGAGTATCTGAAAAAGTTCGGCGCCGACCGGTTCCGGATTCTGCTGGAGGAATCGGCTAACCGGGTGGAATACCAGCTGAACGCGATTCTGAAAAAATATGACCTCCGGGACGACGAGCAGAAGGTGCAGTACCTTCAGGAATCTGCCGGACTGATCGGTTCGCTGAGCAGTGCCGTTCAGCGGGAGGTCTACGGCGGTCGGGTGGCGGAGGCCGCGGGCATCAGTGAGGATGCCATGCGTCTGGAAGTGAATCGGGCACTGAAGCGTCGTACTTATCAAGAGAAGAAAAAGCAGGAAAAGATCGACCTGTCTCCTGCCCGGAGTTTGCAGCCAAAAGAAAAATCTATCCGCTACAGCAATCTCCGTTCGGCCAGAGCCGAGGAAATGATCATTGCCCAGGTGCTCCGGGAGCCGGCACTGTTTGCCCAGATTCCGGATTTGCAGCCGGAAATCTTTTCCTCGGAGTTTCTGGGTCGAGCCTTCCGGCAGCTTCGGGACCGTTATCACCTGGGGCTGGACGTGAGCCTTGGGGGACTTTCGGACTTTACCGCCGAGGAAATGTCCCATCTGGCGGGAATTTCCCAGCAGCAGGGGCCGGTGAATGAGCGGAGCCTGCTGGACTGCGCCAACATCATCCGGGAGGAATACCAGAAATCCCAGACCAAAACCGAGGACGATCTTATGCGTTTTCGGGAAAAATTGCAGAAAAGCAAAGGAATCAAAGCATGACACAAAGTGTGGATACAGAAAAAAACCTTCCGGTGAGCTCCGGCGAGGATGATATGAGCCAGTTCCTACGGGAGATTCGCCAGTATCCCCGGCTGAACCCGGAGGAGGAAAAAGCGCTGGCCCGCCGATGCGCCGCCGGAGACGAGGAAGCCATCCGGCAGATGGTCAATTCCAACCTGCGGCTGGTGGTGAGCATCGCCCGGGAGTACGCGGGGCGGGGAGTCGCCCTTCTTGACCTGATTCAGGAAGGAAGCATCGGCCTGCTGACGGCAGCCAGAAAATTCGACTATACCATGGACTGCCGGTTTTCCACCTACGCCACGAAGTGGATTCGCCAGGGCGTGACCCGGTGCCTCATCAACCACGGCAGTCCCATCCGGGTGCCTCTGCATACTGCGGAGAAAATGCGGGCGGTGGCGGCGGCCAAGAACGCACTGACCCAGGAAACCGGTCAGGAGCCTACCACCGCCCAGGTCGCCCGGCGGTGCGGCCTTCCGGAGCAGCGGGTGAAGGAGCTGATGCTCCTGACCCCGGACGTGTGCTCTCTGGATGTGCCCACGGGAGAAGGGGACGACGGAGTCCTGGGCAATCTGGTGGAGGATTCGCTGTCCCCTCAGCCCTATCAGGAGCTTGTGCGCCAAGAGTTGGAAAACGCCATTGTCCAGCTCCTTTCCACTTTGAATCCCCGGCAGCAGCAGGTGCTGCGGCTTCACTTCGGCATGGAGGACGGGGTCTGTCATTCCTTGGAGGAAATCGGCAAGCAGCTGGGCATTTCCAAGGAGCGAGTCCGACAGATTGAGCGGCAGGCCATGGACAAGCTGCAAAAAAGCGGACAAAGCCTGGGATTGGAGGACTTTTTGAATGAATGAACTGGAATTTTCCTTTGAGCCGGATCCGGTGGACGCATTCCTTTCCGGCCTGAAAACGGGAGATCGGGTAGCTGCGTCCCGCCTTCTGACGCTGCTGGAAGGGGAGGACACCGAGACTCTGGAGAACGTTTTGCAAGAGCTGGAAACCGCCGGGGTAACGTTGGAGATTGACCTTCCCAAGACCCACGGCACCGGCGAGGCCGCTGCCCGTCTGCGTCAGGAGGAGCTTCTGGCGGCAGAGGGACTGAATCCCGGCCTTATGGAAGAAAGTGACCCTTTGCGGATGTATCTGGAGGAGCTGGCAGGCGTTCCCGCCTTTGGAGATGAGGCGGTTCTTGCCGCCCAGTGCGCCGAAAAGGCCGGTGGGGAAGAGCAGCTGGCAAATCTGGGCCTTTCCCGGGTCATCGAGCTGGCACAGAACTATGTGGGTTACGGCGTGCTTCTGATGGATTTGATTCAGGAGGGCAGTCTGGGTCTCTGGCAGGCCATTCAGTCCTACTGTGAGGGGGTCTATGCCGATCACCGGGATCGGTGGATTCGGTTTTATCTGGCCCGGGCGGTGATTTTACAGGCACACGCCAGCGGCGTGGGGCAGAAAATGCGCCGTGCCATGGAGGACTATCGGCAGATTGACGAGCGGCTTCTGGCCGAGCTGGGACGGAATCCCACTCTGGAGGAAATCGCGGAGCAGCTGCATATGTCCCCGGAGGAGACGGAGGCCGTCAAAAAAACGATCGAAAACGCCCGCCTGGTTGACCGGGTGAACTGTCCGGAGGAGCCGGAGGACAGCCAGGAGCAGACCCAGGCGGTGGAGGACACGGCGCTGTTCCAGATGCGCCAGCGCATCGGAGACCTGCTGTCCGGTCTGGAGGAGACGGATGCCCGGCTCCTGACCTTGCGCTTCGGCTTGGAGGGTGGCAAGCCCCGTACTCCGGAGGAAACAGGCAGACTGCTGGGCCTGACACCCCAGGAGGTGGTTGCCCGGGAGGCCGCCGCCCTGAGCAAATTGAGAAAGGGATAAGATTATGGCTAAGAAAATTTCCATCGCCATTGATGGGCCTGCCGGTGCGGGCAAAAGCACCATTGCCCGCCGCCTGGCCGCGGAAATGGACTATCATTATGTGGACACCGGTGCCATTTACCGGACGGTTGCCTACTTTTTCGACCTGTGGGGGGTTAGTCCCAAGGATATTGACGGCATTTCCCGCTACATCGACGAGCTGACCGTCAGAATTGAATACGATGCCCAGGGCGTTCAGCACATGATTATGAACGGCATGGACGTGACCGGGGACATCCGCACTCCGGAGATTTCCCAGAAGGCCAGCCTGATTTCCGCTCACGCCATTGTCCGGGATATGCTGCTGGATATGCAGCGGGAGATTGCCCAGCAGTATGATGTGATCATGGACGGCCGGGATATCGGCACGGTGGTGCTGCCTAAGGCCACTGTAAAATTCTTCCTCACCGCCTCCCCGGAGGTTCGGGCAAAGCGACGTACCAAGGAGCTGCTGGAAAAGGGACAGAAGGCGGACTATGAGAAGATTCTCAAGGACATTCAGCAGCGGGACTACCAGGATACCCACCGGGAGGTGGCTCCCCTGAAAATGACCCGGGATTCCGTAAAGCTGGATACCTCCGACATGACCATCGATGAGGTGATCGCCGCCATGAAGGAAACGATTGCAAAGAAGGTGGCACCGTGAGCGTCCGGGTGGCGAAAAGCGCCGGCTTCTGCTTCGGCGTCAGCCGGGCGGTAGAGCTGGTGGAGAAGGCTGCCCAGGAGGGACGGAAGGTGGCCACCCTGGGCCCCATTATCCACAACCGGCATGTGGTGGACAAATTCGAGAAAATGGGCGTTCGGGTCATCGACACCCCGGAGGAGGCTCTGCCCGGAGAAACAGTCATTATTCGCTCCCACGGCATCAGCCGGGCGGTGTATGAGCGGCTGGAAGCGCAGAAGGTGGAGATCATCGACGCCACCTGCCCCTTCGTCAAGCGGATTCACACCATCGTCAGCCGGGCAAGCGAGGAAGGGCGGCTTCCCATCATCATCGGCACCCCCACCCATCCGGAGGTGGAGGGAATCGCCGGCTGGTGCGGGGATTGCCGGGTGTTTCAGGATGTGTCGGAGCTTGAAAACTGGGTAAAATCTGAGAAAATTTCCAGCGATTTGGCAATTTGCATGGTTTCACAGACGACTTCCACTGAATCTTTGTGGAAATTGTGCGGTGAATTTGCAAAAAAACAGTTTACTAACTTGAAAATTTTTGATACAATATGCAGAGCAACGGAGTATAGGCAAAGCGAAGCAGCAGAACTGAGTGGAGTATGTCAGGCAATGGTCGTTGTAGGAGACCCCAAAAGTTCCAACACAGGCCGTCTCGCTATGATTTGCCGAGAGCACTGCGATAAGGTCTTCCTGGTGGACAATGCCGCCGAGCTGAAAGCGGAAGACTTTTCCGGTGTTACAGATGTTGGAATCACTGCCGGCGCGTCGACTCCGGCGTGGATTATAAAGGAGGTCAACAAGACTATGAGTGAAATTACCAATGCTGAGGCTGTACAGGAGGAGAACTTTGCGGAGCTTCTCGAGCAGTCCATCAAGACTTTAAATACAGGAGATAAGGTCGTAGGCACCGTTACCGGTATCGGAAATACCGAGGTTCAGGTGGATCTGGGCACCAAGCACGCCGGCTACATCCCCTATGATGAAGTCAGCAACGATCCTTCTGTCAAGCCTGAGGACATTCTGAAGGTGGGCGACGAGATCGAGGTCTTCGTCGTTCGCGTGAACGATCAGGAAGGCACCGTGCAGCTGTCCAAGAAGAAGCTGGACGGCCTGAAGGTCTGGGACGACATGGCTGCCTGGGTGGAGGATAAGACCACCGTGGAAGGCGTTATTACCGAGGAGAACAAGGGCGGTCTGGTTGCCAATGTGAAGGGCATCCGTGTCTTTATCCCCGCTTCCCAGTCCGGCATCGCCAAGGGCGGCGACATGGCCGGTATGGTGGGCAAGACCGTGCAGATGAAGATCACTGAGGTCAACCGTGCCCGTCGCCGTGTCATCGGCTCCATCCGCGCCGTTTCCTCCGAGGCTCGTAAGGCTGCTCAGGAGAAAATCTGGAGCGAGATCGAGGTGGGCAAGAAGTATCACGGCGTTGTGAAGTCCCTGACTTCCTACGGCGCTTTCGTGGACATCGGCGGCGTGGACGGCATGGTGCACGTTTCCGAGCTGAGCTGGAACCGGATCAAGACCCCCGCGGACGTGGTGAAGGTCGGCGACGAAATCGACGTTTACGTCATCTCCTTCGATCCCGAGAAGCACAAGATTTCTCTGGGCTACAAGACTGCCGAGATGAACCCCTGGAACCAGTTCATGACCAATTACGCTGTGGGCGACGTGGTGGATGCCAAGATTGTCAAGCTGATGACCTTCGGTGCTTTCGCTGAGATTCTGCCCGGTGTAGACGGCCTGATTCACATTTCCCAGATCGCTGACCGCCGGATTGGCAAGCCCGAGGATGTGCTGTCCGAGGGTCAGGACGTGAAGGTCAAGATCACGGATGTGGATGCCGAGAACAAGCGCATCTCCCTGTCCATCCGGGCTCTGCTGGAGGACAATGGCGAGGACGCCGAGTAATTTTTCAAAGGAACACCGGGACTGACCATAGTCCCGGTGTTTTTCGTAATACCGAAAACTCCTCCACAGAAAGGACATCACCATGGTAAAGCATATTATTTTCTTTACGCTGAAGCCGGAGGCAGACAAGGACAAGGTAATTTCCGCAACCCAGGCTGCCCTCTTGCCTCTGGTGGGCAAAATCCCGGGTTTAACTAAAATGGAAGTGAAAAAAACCTTCGTCGGCCCGGATTTTGTGCTCTATTCCGAGCTGGAAAGCCGGGAGGCTCTGGCCGTTTACGCCGATCATCCGGCCCATATCGAGGCGAAAACCCATTTCTTCCCCTGGGTGCAGTCCCGGGTGGCAGCGGACTACGAGGTTTAATACTATTTCTTAATAAAATGATTTCATCATTTTACTTAAGCCGTTTCACGGCAGACCGCCTGGGCGGCGGTAAGAAATGTATTGACTTCGTTTTTTAGCGGCAGTGGGCGCAATCCTGCGGCCTAATAAAACGCTTTTAAGCGTTTTATTAAAAACTCGTATAGGGAGAGAGAATTATGAAAGCAGTTGTAACAGTTGTCGGCAAGGATCGGGTGGGCATTATCGCGAATGTCTGTACAGCCCTGGCAGGCTATCAGGTCAATGTTCTGGACATCAACCAGACGGTTATGCAGGGCTACTTCACCATGATGATGGTGGTGGAGGTTTCTGCCTGCAATGCGCCCCTTTCGGAGCTGGTTACCGGTATGGAGCAGCTGGGTCGGGAGATGGGACTGTCCATCCGGGTGCAGCGGGAAGATATTTTTGAAGCCATGCACCGGATTTGAGGTGCCGCCATGCTGAATTATAATGAGATCCTGGCCACCCAGGACATGATCGACAAGCGGCACCTGGACATCCGTACCATCACCATGGGCATCAGCCTGCTGGACTGCTGCGACCCGGATTTGAGCGTGTGCTGCGCAAAAATTTATAAGAAAATCACTACTTTTGCAAAAGATCTGGTAAAAACCGGCGAGGAAATCGAAAAGGAATTCGGAATTCCCATTGTGAACAAGCGGATTTCCGTGACGCCCATTTCTTTGGTTGCCGCTGCCTGCCAGACGGATTCCTATGTGGAAATCGCCAAGACCCTGGATGCCGCTGCCAAAACCTGCGGGGTGAACTTCATCGGCGGTTTTTCCGCTCTGGTGCAGAAGGGCTGCACGGAAAGCGACTGGAAGCTGATTCGCTCCATTCCCGAGGCCATGAAGGTTACGGAGCGGGTCTGCGCCAGTATCAACGTTGGCTCCACCAAGGCGGGTATCAACATGGATGCCGTTGCGGAAATGGGGCGGATCGTTAAGAAAACCGCCGAGCTGACCGCGGACAACGGCGGCCTGGGCTGTGCCAAGCTGGTGGTGTTTGCCAACGCCGTGGAGGACAACCCCTTTATGGCCGGTGCTTTCCACGGGGTCGGGGAACCGGAGTGCGAGCTGAATGTGGGCGTTTCCGGCCCCGGCGTGGTGTACCACGCCCTTCAGAGCGTGAAGGGCCAGCCCTTCGATGTGGTGGCTGAGACCATCAAGAAAACCGCTTTCCAGATCACCCGAATGGGACAGCTGGTGGGCAGAGAGGCTTCCAAGCGGCTGGGCGTTCCCTTTGGCATTGTGGATCTGAGCCTGGCTCCCACCCCGGCGGTGGGGGACAGCGTGGCTCGGATTCTGGAGGAAATGGGTCTGGAGGTCTGCGGAACCCACGGTACCACCGCCGCGCTGGCAATGCTGAACGACGCGGTAAAGAAGGGCGGCGTGATGGCCTCCAACCATGTGGGCGGCCTGTCCGGCGCGTTCATCCCGGTGTCCGAGGACGAGGGCATGATTGCCGCCGCCGAGGACGGCACATTGGTTCTCGACAAGCTGGAAGCCATGACCTGCGTGTGCTCTGTGGGACTGGACATGATTGCCGTGCCCGGGGACACCAGTGCCGCTACCATCTCCGCCATCATCGCCGACGAAGCGGCCATCGGCATGGTCAATTCCAAGACCACCGCCGTCCGGATCATTCCCGCTCCCGGCAAGGTGGTGGGCGACCGGATTGAGCTGGGCGGACTGCTGGGCAGCGCACCGGTGATGCCGGTACACGGAAAGTCCAGCGAGGCCTTCGTAGCCCGGGGCGGCCGGATTCCCGCCCCGCTTCAGAGCCTGAAAAACTGATTGGGAAAGACGAAGAACCTGCCTGGGCTGTACCTGGGCAGGTTCTCTTTTGGACAATTGTAAGAAATTCACAAAATAAGTTTACATAATTTTTAAGGTTTCAGGGATTGCGATTTCCGCTTCCACCGTGTATAATACAGGGAGAACTGGGGACGGGGGAATTCCATGAAGCGTTTGATTGCCGTAGGCCTGGCATTGGCGGTGGTGCTGGGGGGCGTTTTTATCTATCTGCGAAGCACCGCCATTACGCCGGAGCTCTATACCGGCGAATGGTATCGGGTGGAGGACGGAAAGCAATACCGCTTCCACCAGGGGATAATCTCTCCTGTTGACGCCCAGGGGGAGTTTGCCGGAGCCTACGTTTTCTGTGCGGAGAAAATTCTCCTGTTCATCAAGGAGCCTGCCGGCACCAGCCGGGTCTGTGAGCTGTACCCTGGAGGCGTGCCGAAGGGGGAATTCCTCTGTGAGGGCAGTGGGGAAAAGGGGAGAATCGTCTTTTCCCGAACGAATTTGGAAGAAACAGAGCCGGGAGCTTAGCTCCCGGCTCAATTTGTCAAAAGCTTGTCGATGGTAGTCCGCAAAGAAATCACATCTTCTCCTGCTGGGGCGTGTACCCGGGACGGGATTTGCCAAGGGTTTTTCTAGGGCAAGAGAAATCGCAGTCAAGAAGCAAGACGGTTAACTGGAAAAAGAGAGAATCAAGCCGACAAACTGGAATTTTCAAAT
>UQXG01000002.1 GCA_900544945.1 uncultured Eubacteriales bacterium
ACATATCATGTCAAGAAAGTCAAATTTTCGGTATATTTTTTGTATTATGTTAACTTTTTAAGAAATTATGTAAACGCTTTGGCTCACGTTCCGGCCATTTCTCCTGCCGGACATCCAAATTGGCGAGAAGCCGAAGAATTGGGAAAGCTTCCCGATTTTGCCGGAGACTGTAGTGTTTTTCACCAAAAAATTTCAGTTTTCTTTGGGGAAAACGTCATTTGCTTTTTTCCTCTTTTTTTTGATAAAATACAATCAGAACAAAACTACAGGAAGGGTGGGTGTTGAAAACATGCCTCAGGAAGGCAGCTTTATCAGCTATTGCGGCCACGGCGTATGCCGGATCGACGGCCTGCGGAAAATGAATTTCGGTAAGGGAGAACAGGATTACCTGGTGATTGCGCCGCTCAGTGAAAACGGTGCCACCATTTATCTGTCTGCTGACAATCCAAAAATCCAAACAAAAATCCGCCCGGTGCTGACCAAGGCGGAAATCGATTCCGTTCTCGCCGGAATCCGGTCGGAACGGATGACCTGGATTGAGGATCGGAAGGCACGGGTGGCCCGGTTCCAGCAGATTCTCTCCCAGTCCGAGCCAAGAACTCTGCTTCTGATGGCATTTTGTCTCCAGGCCCGCCGGGAGGAAAAGGGGCTGCCCTCCAGCGAGCTGGAGATTCTTCACAAGGCCCAGAATATCATTGAGCAGGAATTTTCCTTCGCTCTGGAGCTTCCCAAGCAGGAGATCCGGCAGTACATTCACGAGCGGGTTTTGGACTGATTCCGCTGAGATGAAATCGCCGCACAATTTTGTCAATTGTGCGGCGATTTTTCCGTTACCTGTCCCAACAGGTTTTCTTGTCCTCTTCCGTAATGGCCCGGATTACTTTACAGGGATTACCCACCGCAACGCAGTTTCCGGGAATGTCCTTGACCACAACGCTTCCGCCGCCGATGACCACATTGCTTCCGATGGTGACTACGGGCATGACCTGAACCCCCGCGCCAATCCAGACATTGTCGCCAACCGTAATGGAATACGCATATTCCAGCCCCCGGTTCCGGCGCTCAAAATCAATGGGGTGCCCGGCTGTATGGAAGCCGCAGTCCGGCCCAATGAACACGTTGTCCCCAAAGGTCACTTTGGCTCCATCCAGAATCACCAGGTTGTGATTGGCGTAGAAATTTTCGCCCAGCTCGATATTGTAGCCGTAATCGCACCAGAAGGGAGCCGTAAGGGTAAAATTCTCTCCGGTTTTCCCCAGAAGCTTCTTCAGGACTTCCTGCTGGCTCGCCCTGTCTGAGGGGCGAAGCTGGTTGTATTGATGGCAAAGATCCTTCGCTTTGTCTCTTTCCTCCAGCAGAGCCCGGTCGTAGTTTGCGTCATAGAGCATCTGAGCGCACATTTTTTCTTTCTCTGTCATCGTTCTCATTTCTTCCCGGAAAGGCCCTTACAGATTCTTCAGTACTTCCAGCAGGAAGCGCCAGGTGCGCTGGACGGAGGCGATGTCCAGCCGCTCCCGGCTGGTGTGGATATCCAGAATGTCCGGGCCGATGGACACGCAGTCCAGGCCACTTAGCCGCTCACTGAACAGGCCGCATTCCAGTCCCGCGTGGATAGCCTCTACCCGGGGCTCGGCTCCGAACAGTTCCCGGTAGATGGGCACCATGGTATCCCGCAGGTGGGATTCCTTCCGGTATTCCCAGGCGGGATACTCCCCATCCTGGCTGTAGGTGCCGTCCAGCATTCCCGCAAGCGCGCGCAGCTGCTCCAAAAGCTCCTTCTTCTCCGCATTCACGCTGCTGCGCACGGAGAAGGTGACGCTGAACCGGTCGCCCAGCTTGGCAATACCCAGGTTCAGGCTGGTCTGCACCAGGCCCGCAATATCGGCGCTCCACTTCTGCACCCCGTTGGGGGCGGAGCACAAAAGGCTAATGACCTTGGCGGTAGACTCGGTGGTCAGGCTGTTGCCTCCCAGGGCATCCACGTCAAAGGCCTGAATCACCGCCTCCGGCTCATCATATTCCGCCCGGATCTCCTCCTGGAGGGTCTGGGCGATTTCGTTGATCCGCTCCAGGTGAATGCCCATGGCAACCAGGTTCACCCGGCAGGAACGGGGAATGGCGTTGCCCTTGCTGCCGCCGGTGAAGGAGGTCAGGCACAGGGGCATAAGCTTCTGAATCCGGCTCAGGAATTCCCCCATGACCTTGTTGGCGTTGGCACGCTTCCGGTGGATATCCGCACCGGAGTGGCCGCCCTGAAGGCCGTCCACGCTGAGCCGGATGCAGGGGCCGTAAACCGCCCGCCGCTCCACAGGCAGTTCGATGGTGGCTGTGCAGCCGCCGGCACAGGAAACGGTGAAAATGCCCTCGGCCTCGGAGTCCAGATTGATCATGGTTCTGCCCTGGAGCACGGACATATCCATAGCGTCCGCGCCCAGGAGTCCGATCTCCTCCTCGGTGGTGCATACCAGCTCCACGGGAGGATGGGGAATGGTCGGGTCTGCCAGCAGAGCCAGGCCCATGGCAATGGCGATGCCGTCGTCGCCGCCCAGCGTCGTACCCTTGGCAAACACAAATTGGCCGTCGTGGGTCACGTCCAAGCCCTGGGTGGCCATGTCAATGGGGCAGTCCGAATCCTTCTCGCAGACCATGTCCAGATGGCCCTGCAAAATCACGGTGGGGTGGTTTTCCAGGCCGCAGGTGCCGGGGCCATAGACAATCACATTGTTCATTTCATCCTGAACGTACCGAAGGCCGTGGGCCTTGGCAAAGTCCACCACATAATCCGACACGGCCTTTGTATTCCGGGAGCCATGGGGAATGGCACAGATTTCCTCAAAATAACCGAAAACGGACCCGGGCTCCAGACCCGCCAATTTCTTCGTTTCCATAATTCTCGCTCCTTTTCATTTACTTTACTGCTCTATCCTATCACAGGATTATGAATAAGTCTACCGAAAATCCGAAAGGGCTTTGGACGGCTTTTCGTCAAAGGCTGCCGAAGGCTCAGGGAGCCAGCAGAAATGTCTTCAATTTGTCCAAATCGTTATTGAGAATCAGCTCGTCCGGTACGCCGATTTCCTCCACCAGAGCCTGAGCCATGGTAAAGTTTCCTACATAGGAGGGGTCATGGGCATCGGTGTTGATAATAATGGGCACGCCCATTTCCGCACATAGGGGCAGCATCTCATGGTAGTTTTTCACGCAGCCCGGGCGAAGCTTGGGCTTGCGCAGGGAGCTGTTGTTCATCTCCAAGGCCTTGCCCAGGGCCTTGGCACCGGCAACCAGGGCGGGATAATCCACCGGGTAGGTATCGCAGTCCGGATGGGAGATGAACTTCACCTTGCCGATGGCCAGACAGGAAAGGATGTTGTCCGTATTCTTCACCTTGCCCGCATCCTCATAGCACAGACCGTGAATGCCCGCAATGGCGTAGTCCAGGCATTTCAGATGCCGGGCATCCAGATCCACGGTGCCGTCATTCAGCACGTTCACCTCGCTGCCGTAGAGCATTTCCACGCCATACAGCTCCCGGGGAGCGTCGATCAGGTTCCGGAAGTAGATGGGCTGCACCGTACCGGGGATACCGGGGCCGTGCTCGGTGACGCCGATGGCCAGCAGCTTTTTCTCCGAGGCGGCAAAAGCCAGCTCCCGGATGGTGCCGAAGGCATGGCCGCTCATAACAGAGTGCATATGTAAATCCGCAATCAATGGTTTCATAAATATCTGTCCTCTCTAAGAAAACGTGGAATAGAATTCATCTGGGAAGCTCTGAGGAAATCGGCAAGAGCTGGGAGCGAGAGATTTTTCGCTAGCCGAAGGTTCCGGAAGCGGAGGAATACTTTGTGTATTTCCCGCTTTCGGAACCGCACGGATAGCGGAAAAGATCCGCTATCCAGCCGCAGACGATTTTCTCAGAGTTTCCCTTAAAAAGTAAAAGACCACGGAAATGCTTCCGTGGTCTTGTCGGCAGTTCATTACACCAGGCTCAGAGCCAGGGTCAGCAGAACCCATACCAGGGCGATCCACTTGGTCAAGGACGCCAGCTTGGCATCCAGATTGCCCTGCTTATTCTTGCTCAGGTAAGTCTCGGAAGCACCGGTCAGCGCGCTGGACAGGCCAGCCTCCTTGCCGGACTGCAGCAGTACCACCACGATCAGCGCGATGGAGCAGATTGCCTCAATCACGATCAGAACCGTTTTCAAAGTCCCCATTGTCAGTAACCTCCTTCCGCTTCGAACTTGCGGAACACGCAAAGGGAAATGGCTCAAAAATATTGTGAGCCTTATAATAGCCAATACAGTATAGCACAAGAGAAAGCAAATAGCAAGGGGAAATTCGTAGGTTTTTGATTATTTCTGTACCCAGTTGCCGGTGGCAAGGCAGTTCAAGTAGCTTTCGATGAAGGGATCCAGGGCGCCGTCCATGACGGCGTTCACATTGGAGGTCTCACAGCCGGTGCGGGTGTCCTTCACCAGGGTGTAGGGCATGAACACATAGTTGCGGATCTGGCTGCCCCACTCGATCTTCTGCTGAACGCCCTTGATATCGTTGATGTTCGCCAGGTGCTCCCGCTCCCGGATCTCCACCAGCTTGGAGCGAAGCATCCGCAGACAGGTCTCCTTGTTCTGGAACTGGCTCCGCTCGGTCTGGCAGGAAACCACGATGCCGGACTTGTGAATCAGTCGGACGGCAGAGGAGGTCTTGTTGACCTTCTGGCCGCCGGCTCCGGAGGAGCGGTAAACCTGCATTTCGTAGTCCTCCGGGCGAATCTCGAAGTCCTCGGACGCGTCCTCGATCTCCGGAATCACCTCCACCGCGGAGAAAGAGGTCTGGCGGCGGGCGTTGGCGTCAAAGGGTGACACCCGCACCAGCCGATGAACGCCGTTCTCCCCCTTCAAAAAGCCGTAGGCATTCTCGCCGGTGACCATAATGGAGGCGGACTTGATACCAGCCTCATCGCCCTCCTGGTAGTCCAGCAGCTGGTACTGGAAGCCGTGGCGCTCCGCCCAGCGGGTATACATCCGGTAGAGCATCTGGCACCAGTCCTGGGCCTCGGTGCCGCCAGCACCGGCCTGGAAGCTCATAATGGCGTTGTTCTTGTCATACTTGCCGGTGAGCAGGGTCTCCAGGCGGCAGGCCTCCATCTCCTGGGTCAGGGTCTCGAACCCCTCCTTCAGCTCCTCCAGCATGGAGTCGTCGTCCTCCTCCTGAGCCATCTCGCAGATGGTCATCAGGTCGTCCCAGGCAGACAGCATTTTCTCATACCGCTCGATCTTGGTTTCCGTCTGCCGGGTCTTCACCACGACTTTCTGGCTTTTCTCCGGGTCATCCCAGAAGCCGGGAGCCTCCTGCATGGCGTGAAGCCGCTCCAGCTCGTTTTTCAGTCCCTCCACGTTCAGGGAATCCGCCAGACCCTCCAGGGCCGGGCGGCAATCGTTCAGTTTCTGCTTGTAAACGTCAAATTCAATATTCATAAACCATTCGCTCTCATTTCGTCAAATTACGAATCCTAGTATACCAAAAAAGTCCATGATTGCAAGCATTTTTTCTTGGCGAAAACCATCAGGGAAAGAAATTCTCAATATCTGCGGTCTTCCGACGGGACTGGCAGTCCGCAAGGAGGGCATCCGTTGGGGTGATGAGCAGGCGGAGAAGACCCTTCCAGAGATATCGGGGCGGGAACCGGTTTCCGAAGTGGCAGAGGTATTCCCGCAGGCCTGATTTTAAGGCTTCCAGACTTCTTTCTGTGTTCCCGGTGTTGCCGGACAGGTACCAGAGGGCATCCAGGTAATTCTCGTCGAAGGCCCGGGAAAGGGCGGGAATCTGAGCGCAAACTTTCTGCCGCCGCTTGGCAACGCTGTCCAGGCCGTCCAGAATCCGCTGCTCGGCAGCTGCCGGGGAGCCCATGACACTGGAAGCCCGTTTGCGGTAGTTATAAATTACCCGATCAGTGCAGACCACCTTCCGAGGCTGCAAAAAGCCCTGATAGGTAAAGTATTCATCGTCGATTTTATGGCCTTCCTCAAAGAAGACCCCGTCGAAAATTTCCCGGCGGTAGAGCTTGTTCCACAGCAGGGCGCAGGAAAAGTCCTTTGGAAACCGGAGAAGGTAGTTGAAGCCCTCCAAAGTTTCCGGTTTGAGGGGCTTGGCCTCCGTCCGGCTCCGGTAGACCTCCCGAAAGGCCCCCTGAACCGCATCCGCCTGGGCTTCCTCCAGGGTCTTTACCAGAAAGCCGTAGACACCCGGCTCTAGGTAGTCGTCGCTGTCCACAAAGCTCAGATATTTCCCGGTGGCTGCCCGGAGACCGGCGTTTTTGGCCGATGCCGCGCCGCCGTTTTTCTGGTGAATCACCTGAATTCTGGAATCCTGGGCGGCAAACTGGTCGCAAATTGCGCCGGAATCGTCTGTGGAGCCGTCATCAATGAGAAGCACCTGCAAATCCCCATAGTCCTGATTCAGAACACTCTCCAGGCACTGGGGAAGATAGGCCGCTACATTATAGACTGGGACAATGACGGAAATGGTCTCATTCACCCTTGCTTCTCCCCTTTCTGCCGGGTCCGGCGGGATATCAGCCACCACAAGGGCTTGCAGGGATAGGCTGCCTCATAAGCCCAGAGATTTTTAGGCGGGAGACAGCCGCAGAACTTTGCCAGCTTTAGTGCCCGCCGCAGCTTTTTCCTTAGCTCCAGTCGAAAGACCTTCGGGGCCTGGGGAATCTGCTCATAGGTGCCGTAAAGGTAGCTTTTTACCGCTTTTTCCAGCAATTTCCCATCATTCCGCTCCTGGGCAAAGGCGACCTGTTCCTCAAAGGCCTCCAGCACATCCAGCCGCTTGGGACTCCAGGCGGATTTCATAATGCCGGCAGGGTTCTGGTAATAGGCGTAGAGCACCCGGGGGCTGAAGCCCACCTCCTTTACCTGGTACACCAGGCGGTAGGTGGTGAATTCGTCCTCATGGAGCTTGCCCACAGGATAGCGAAGCTCCTGAAACAGGGAGCGGTGGTAGAGCTTGTTCCAGGCCGTAGCGGTGCTGCCGTTGTGAAAGCGGCCGCAGTAGTAGTCGCCGCTGGAAAGCTTCCGTACCTCCCCGTCCGGCTGAGCCGGGAAATCCTCTCCGGAGGTGCGGAAATAGTCGCAGATGCTGAGCTTGCACAGGGTCTTCTCGGCGGTTTCGTAAAGCACCTTCAAAAAATCCGGGTGCACCCAGTCGTCGCTGTCCACAAAGGCGATCCACCGGCTGACACTGTTTGCGAAAACCCAGTCAATGCCGGTATTCCGGGCGGCGGACAGACCGCCGTTTTCCTGGTGAATCACATGAACCCGGCTGTCCCGAAGGGCGTAACCGTCGCACAGGACACCGCAGCCGTCCGGGGAGCCGTCGTCCACCAGAATCAGCTCGAAATCCCGGTAGGTCTGAGCCAGGATGCTCTCCACACAGCGGCTCAGGAAGGCCTCCACCTTGTAAACCGGCACGATCACACTGATGTTCGCCATGGCTACCTCCCTTTCAGCAGAGCCTTGAGCTTTGAGTAGCCCTTCTGTCCCAGAAGCCGGGTGCCGATGGCAACCCGCCGGGCGCTGCGCCGCTCAAGGGTCAGACGCCTCGCCTCTTTTTGCAGGTATTCCTGCTCCTGCTGGGTCTGCCAGCTGCCGGAAAACCAGTGAATACAGACGGTTTTCCGGGTTTTCCGCAGAAGCCGGGTCTCAAACTCCACCGGGCAGAAGACCTCTTTGGGATAGATGGTAAGACCCGCCACGGTTTGGAGCCGGTCGTTGCAAATGAGCCCCTTTTTCAGGCACAGGTCTGTGAGAATTTTCACGTTGGTGGTGGTGTTCAGACTGCCGTCCGGGCGGACGAATTGGGCGGTATCATAGTAAGCCAGAAATTCCCGGAACAGAGGGAATCCGGCCTCACAGGCAAGCAGCCCGGTCTGCACCCGGTCTGAGGTCTCAAAGCCCGCAAAGGCAGTGTGCTTGAGATAAGGGGTCAGGGGCTTCAGAAGCTCCACGTCCGTGTCCAGGTACACGCCGCCCTGATTGACCAGGGCGCACAGGCGGACATAGTCCGTTACGAAGGCCCAGCGGCCGGCATCCATTGCCTGTCGGACATACGCCGGAGCTTTGGATAAATCGAAGTTATTTTCGTTCCATTCGATGATTTTCCAGTCCGGGCAGAGCTTTTTCCAGCTTTTCAGGCATTTTTCCGCCAGAGGCGGCTTTGGCTTTCCGCCAAACCAGCAATAGTGAATCATCTTTGGAATCATGCGCCATGGCCCCCTTTCCGCAGCAGCTTTTTCAGTTTTCCGGCGGCGTACCAGAACCGGGCCATCTCCTTGGGATAGGCCGCTTCCCAGATGGTAAGACGCTGCCGCTTGGTCAACTTGATCTTCTCTCGGCGCAGATACCGCCATGTCCGGAAGGCGATTTTTCCGGACAGCTCCGGCCGGTTCAGATCCCGACGAACGCCGGTACAGGCGTTTTCCACCGCCGTCACATAGCGGCTCAGAAACCGCTCCGCCAGCCTTCTGTAGCCCTGGCTTCGGTAGAAGGATTGGATGCTTTCCAGTGCCCAGAGGTAGTCCAGCCGTTTCAGTGTGAAGGCTCCTTTTGTGGTACTGTCTGGGTTTGTCCGGTAAAAATACAGCTTTTCCGGCAGAATCGCAATGGTTTTCGCCGGAAGAAGCCAATGGCACACCGCCTCATTGTCCTCGTAAACCCGCCCCGGGGAAAAGGGATAGGCCTTTACCAGTTCCCTCCGGATGAGCTTGGCACAGGCCACCCAGCCAGGGTAAGCATCCGCCTCGTAGAGCCTCAGAAGATTCTCTTCGTCCATGGTTTCCAGGCGGTAGGCTCCCTCTCTGGGCCGGTCAAAGTCAGAGGGAAATTCCGGGCTTTCCAGCATCTGGCACATGCTGATGCCCGCGCCGCTTTCTTCCGCCGCCCGCAGAAGGAGCTTCAGCATGTCCGGGTGTATCCGGTCGTCGCTGTCCACAAAGCACAGCCACTCCCCTGCCGCCTTTTCCAGCGCCAGATTCCGGGCGGCGGCCTGACCGGCGTTCTCCTGGTGCAGGCTTATCACCCGGCGATCTTGGGCGGCGTAGTCATCGCAGAGCTTGCCGCAGTTATCCGGGCTTCCATCGTCCACCAGAATCAGCTGAAAGTCGGAAACCGACTGAGACAGAATGCTGCCTACGCAGTCGGAAAGGTAGTTTTCCGCCCGGTAAACCGGGACAATCACCGTAATTTTCGGCATCTTCCGTCTCTCCTTTCCCCTCTATTTCAGCCGCCCCCGATAAAAACGGAGCAGCCACATCCGCACCGGGTAAAAGCGTCTGAGCATGTTGTAGTCAATCCAGAAGGACAGCACCTGCTCCTTCCGGCTTTCCCGGATGAGACAGCGGATGTGTTTTTTCATTTTCCGAAGGACGGGCTTTAGTTCGCTTGCATTTGGAGCCGCCAGTGCGGCATCGTAATAGCCCACCGCGTTTTCCAGATACTTACGCATCCGGTACCGAATCAGATCCCGGTCGCCCATTTCCCGGAAGAAAACAAGCTGCTGGTCAAAGGCCTCCCAGGCATCCAGCCGCTTGGGAATCCAGGGCTTCTTGGAAATTCCCGCGGAATTCACAAAATAAGCGTAGAGAGGTGCGGGGATCACCGCAAGACGGTCACAGGCGAAGAGCAGCCGGTAGGTGAGAAATTCGTCCTCAATGTATTTTCCCTCCGGGTAACGCTTGCCGTCAAACAGGGCACGGCTGTAAAGCTTGCCCCAACAGACCGTGGCATTGACGTGGTGCTCCATGAAAAAGGCCTTAGGCGTCCAGGACACGGGTTTCAAATCCTCGGCTCTGATTTCCGGGTCTGCCCCGGCAGTCTCCTGATAGCCGCAGATGCACAGGTCTGTTTTCATGGCCTGAGCCGCGCTCAGCATCCGCTCCAGGGTTTCCGGGTGAATCCAGTCATCGTTGTCGTGGAAGAAAATCCACTGGCTGTCCGAGTGGTCGTAAACCCAGTTAAGGCCGGTGTTTCTCGCCGCGCAGACTCCGGCGTTCTGCTTATGAATGACGTGCACCCGAGAGTCTTTCGCAGCGTAGCCATCGCAGATTTCCCCGCAATTGTCCGGACTGCCGTCGTCCACCAGGATGAGCTCCAAGTCCCGGAAGGTCTGACCCAGAATGCCCTCGATGCACCGGGGCAAATACTCCGGCATTTTATAAACCGCCACAATCACGCTGATCTGGGCCATGTCTTTTCCTCCTGTCAGGGTTCCCGCACCAGGGACAGGAACATCTCTTCCACTTCTTTTACCATGCGCTTGCCGTCAAAAAACGCGCTGCGCTTCTCTGCCCCGGCCTTCACCTGGGCGTAAAAGGCTTCATCGGTGAGCATTTTTTCCATGCCCGCTTCCAGACCCGCCACGCTGTTTTCCGCAATCAGGCCGCAGCATTCCTCCCCGAAGGTTTCCTGAACGGAGGGAACCGTAGCCACAATGGGCTTTCCAAGGCTCAGAGCCTCCATGGCAATCACCGGCAGGCCCTCCGTAAAGGAGGAATTCACCAGGAACCGACTGCGGCACATGTAAGGATAGGGGTTGGCCTGATAACCGGCGAAAATCACGGTGTCCGTAAGGCCTAAGGCGGAGGCCATCCGCCGGAGGAAGGAACCGTCCGGCCCATCCCCCACCAGCACCAGCCGATGCCGGATACCCCGATCCAAAAGATGCCGGTGGGCGACCAGCAGCCGCTCAAAGCCCTTCTCCTCGGAAAGCCTGCCCACGGCGCAGACCAGGGGCAGGTCGTCAGGCAAATCTAGAGGCTCTAAGGAAAGGCGGCGCACGTTGTCGCTGTTCAGAGGGTTATAATGAAGCTCGGTCTTCTCCCCCAGGCCGCTGAGAGCCACGAAGGATCGGAAAGCCGCCTGGGATACGCAGACGATCCGGTCAAAGCGGCTGAGCAGTTCCTTCTGCTGCGTGGCCTCTTCCCGGTAGACCGGGTTGGTGCCCGGATCGCCGTGAATGTACTTCACGGTTTTGGCTCCGGGGACAAAGGGGGTTTCCTCGTGCACCCAGGCGGAATAGGACACCACGATATCCGGCTTTTCCGGAAGGCACACCTCCAGAAGGCCACGACCCCCGTTTCGGTAAGCTTCCTTAACCAGGTGCTTTCTCCAGGGATTGCCCAACTTTTTGAGCCAATTCCCGTCCGTTCTCCGGCAGTCGTAGTCATGGATAATGGGAATTCCCGTATCCCAGAATTTCTTCTCCCAGCTGCCGCCGGGATCCTGGACAAAGACGGAAACCTGGAATTTCTCTTTGTCCAGCAAATTGATCAGGTCAAAAAGAGCCTGCTCCGCGCCGCCGCAGACCAGCTTATAGTCTACAAAGGCGATTTTAACTTTTCTCATAGGGGCATTCCTTCCCGGGTACACCGCATAAGGGCTGCGTCCGGAAACCGGATATGACCCCAGTTTGCCTGATTCCAGACGATGTCCTCGGCCTGCTGCACCTCAAAGTTGAAGGCAGGAAGCAATAGCTCCTGGTCGAAGCTGTTGCCGCAGTCGTCCTTTTCAAAAAGCACCATATCCAGCCGGTATCTGCCGTTTGTCAGGCAGATGGGATCCAGCTCCACCAGGTAATCCACTTCGGTTTCCGCCGGAATCGCACCCAAAGGCACATCCGGCATAGTGCCAACCGGGGTTTCATCCCGGCTGCGCAGCTCCAGGCGCAGATGCAGATCGGAAAAGGCGGTTTTCGCGCGAATACGCAGCTGCATCCGGATTTTCTCTCCGGATGTGTACATGGCGCTTTCCTTGTCCAGCAGCTTCAGCCAGGTAATCTGGACATTGCCCGGGGTGTAGGGAGACCGGGTGTCCGTCTGGGACAGGTCAAATTCCGTCCGGTTGTCCGACCACTGCTCGTGGGCGTTGCTCAGGTAAATTTCGATAGCCTCTTCCACGCCGCCGTTGAAGATGATCCGGCCCTTGTCCATGACGATGCACCGGTCGCAAAGGCGGCGGATGGTACTCATATTGTGGGAGACGTAGAGCACGGTTCTTCCATCCTTCTTTGCCACGTCCCGCATTTTGTCCAGGCACTTGCGCTGGAAGGCCACGTCGCCCACCGCCAGCACCTCGTCCATAATCATGATCTCGCTGTCCAGGTGAGCCGCCACGGAGAAGGCCAGCTTGACGAACATGCCGCTGGAATACCGCTTGACCGGGGTGTCGATAAAGTCCCGAACCTCGGAAAAGTCGATGATGGCTTCCATTTTTTCATCGATTTCCGCCTTGCTCATGCCCAGGATGGCCCCGTTCATGTAGATATTCTCCCGGCCGGTCATTTCGCCGTTGAAGCCGGTGCCCACCTCCAGCATGGAGGCAATCCGGCCGTATAGGTCGATTTCACCCTCGGTCGGCGCAGTGACCCGGCACAAAAGCTTCAGCATGGTGCTCTTGCCCGCGCCGTTGCCGCCGATGATGCCCAGAGCCTCGCCCTTGTAGACCGTCAGGTCGATGCCGTTCAGCGCCATGAACTCCTTGCCCACCAGCCGCTGGTCCGTGCCGATCATCACGTTGGGGTCTTCCTTCCCCCGGACACGGGCCCACCAGCTTTGCAGGTCGGCGGTCAGCGTGCCGCCGCCGATCTGACCCAGCTTATAACGCTTCTTGATGCCAGTCAGGCGCAGGGCAACTTCCCGATTCTGTGCTTGTTCCATTGTCCCCGCCTCCTTACACCGTATCCATAAAGGTGCGCTCCACCTTGTTGAAAATCATAATGCCCACAACCGCCACCAGCACCGTCAGCAGCCAGGAAAGGCCGTAGTAGCCCCAATTAAGGGTGCCCTGCCCCAGGATGGCATAGCGCATAAGCTCCGCGGAGCTGGTCACGGGATTCAGGCACAGGGCGGTGCGCTTCCATCCTTCCGCCACAGTAGACAGTGGGTACACCACCGGCGTCAGGTACATCCACAGCTGAACGCCGAAGCCCACGAGAACCGTCAAATCCCGGTACTTGGTAGTCAGGCTGGAAATGATGATGCCGCAGCCCATGCCGAGAATGCCCATGTGCAGCAGCTCAATGGGGATCACCAGCCAGGCTGCCCAGTGGGGAGCAACCTCCCCCTGAACCAGGTAGTAAAGCAGGAAGCCCACAACCAGAAGCATCTGGATGCCGAAGCGGATGACCGTGGAAATCACGTTGGAAATGGGGGTAACGAGCCTTGGAAAGTAGACCTTGCCGAAAACCCCCGCATTGGCGGTGAAGGTATTGGCGTTGGTATTCAGACAGTTGGAAAAATAGGCCCAGATGGCGTTGCTGCAAAGATAGAACAGATACGTTGGCACGCCGTCGGTGCCGATGCCGGCAATCTCGCCGAAGACGAAGGCCTGGACGATACTGCTCATCAGCGGAGTCAGGAACAGCCAGGCCGGGCCCAGAATGGTCTGCTTATAGGATACGATGAAATTCCGCTTGGTAAACAGCAGAATCAGATCCCGGTACTGCCAGACCTCCTTCAGGTTCAGCTCCAGCCACTTATGCTTGGATGTAATATGGGTATGGTAGGATGTGTCAGCCATGGGTTACCTCTTCTTCTTCAAAATCTGTACCAGGCCATGGAGCCACCGGCAGGGGGGCACCAGGGCTTTGGGCATTCCGATATAGCTTGCAATCTGCTCGTCCGTGCAGCGATCCATGGCATCGGTAGCGTAGCCGTACCAAAGGGTCAGCTTGTTCCAGAGGGAATAATGGAGGAATTCCGCCTTCTGCCGGAAAAACAGTCCCGTTCCCTGGGGATTTTCCAGGAACACCCGGTAGCCCGCCCGGGTCAGGCCGTCGTCCTTGTACTCCCAGATCCAGATGATATCGTTGTAAAAACGCATTTTATAACCGTCGTGAGCCATTAAATCCCAGGTAACGGCCTCGGTCAGGAACTTTTCCCCAGGAAACTCCGGATAGAGGTACTTCCGGTGAATCTCCGTGTAGAACACAAAAGCTCGCTCTCCGTCCACCTGGTCATAGCGATCCAGAGCGGTGCCGTCCAGGTAGCCTCCGGGAAACAGTCGGTTGGGGGTCTGGGTGGGGGTGATGCCCCGGTTTCCCACATAGCCGCAGAAATGACCGTCCTTGGGAAGCTCACCGTCCCAGCGGATGACCTTCTCGATGGCGTCGTCCGTCAGGTAGTCGTCAGAATCCACGGTGAAGAACAGGCGGCCGTCGGCCTCCTTCAGCCCTCGGTTGATGGCCCGGCACTTGCCGCCGTTTTCCTGGTAGACGTAGCGGATGGGAAAGGGGTTTTTCTCCCCCTGCCAGGAGGCAACCAGAGCCTTCGTATCGTCGGCAGAGCCGTCGTCCACGATGAACCATTCAAAGTCCATACAGGTCTGACGCTGCAAGGAGTGGTACAAATCACCCAGAATGTACGCCCGGTTATAGGTGGGCGTAAATACGGTCACGGGATAGGAAAATTCCATAATTCACCTCAGGTCAGTACATGAATCTTGATTAAAAAGTTCAAAAAGCGTGCGGTTCCTTCCAGATTCTTCCGGGCGGATTTCAGCAGCCACCGCCGCTTGACGCCCAGGTTCTCTGGGATTTCCAGGGGAGCCGTCAGGGCAGCCGCTTTCCCGATTTTTTCCCGGGCAGTGGCCATTTCCGCCGGGGACAGGCTCCTCAGGCAGCCCTGCATGGAAAAGAGGCAGGTGAGCAGTAAATCCCGCTTCGCTTCGTCCACCAGGCCGGGGAAACGGTTCTGTAAATAGGCCAGACGCTCCGTCTTGGCATCCAGCCCCTGAAGCCGCCGGAGAGAATAGGGCTTGTGCATGGCACTGCCAGGAGTCTGCCGGTAGGCGTACATGCAGGCATCGGAATGGGCAAGCTTTCGGGCGTTGCCGATGACCCGGTAGGTGAAGAACTCATCATCAATGAGGTTTCCCTCCGGGAAGCGGATATCCCCGATGGTTTCCGCCCGGTAGAGCTTGTTGGGCGGGGTCTGGCAGAACATTTCGTCCCGGATGTGGAGCCGGAGGGCTTCCTCCGCGGCGCAGACAAGGACGCTTGCCCCGGTTCCGTCCCCCATGGGAAGATCGTTCCCGTCCGTTTCGCCGATGACGCACTCGGAAATGTCTACTTCTTCCGTCATCAGGCTGTAAAGATAGTTGTAAAAATTGGGGTGGAGGTAGTCATCGCTGTCCACGAAGCCGATGAGGCTTCCTTTCGCTTCGTCCAGGGCAGTGTTCCGGGCGGCGCCGGCACCGGCGTTGGCCTTGTGAATGACCCGAATGCGGCTGTCCTGCCCTGCCCACCGATCGCAGATTTTACCGCTGTCGTCCGGCGAGCCGTCGTCTACCAGGAGGATTTCCAGGTTTTTATAGGTCTGCCCGGTGATGGATTCCAGACACCGATCCAGGTATTTTTCCACCCGGTAAACCGGAACAATCACCGTAATCAGGGGAAGCTTTTCCATATTTTCTCCTTAATGCTGCTGTTCCCGCTGGAAAAGAGCCACATAGGTTCCGTAAGCAAGGCGGAAGCTCCAGGGGGCCCAGCAGATCATATTCGCAAGCACCCGATTTCGGGTGGACAGCAAACGGAAGCTCTCTTTTTCGGCCAGGAGCATCTGCCGCACCCGATGGCGGAACTCGGTGTATTCCCCCCGCTTCGGGTGCACATCCAGTTGGGCATAGTTGAAAAGAAGGTTGCGAAGAAGAGCCTGTCGGCACATATCCTTCATCTCCGGGGCGCAACGCTCCAGAAGCAGCCGCCGAACCCGGATGGGGTCAAAAATATAGGCTTCCGAAATCCCCTTGCAGGAGGCGGAATCTGTGCGCAAAAGGTAGTGATAAGGACAGATTCCCTCGAAAACCGCCGATTTTGCCCGGTCAAAGAGGTAATAATTCATCAGAAGGTCTTCGTTATAGCGGATATCCCGGGGCATCCAGGCGGAAAGTCCCTGAAAAAGCTCCCGGCGATACAGCTTGGTGCAAAGGCTCAGACTAACCTCCCGGTTGTCAAGGAGCTCCCAGAGCCCTGCGGCATGATCCTGGGTGCGAAGCTTTCCGGTTTGGTGGACATACTCAATGCGCCCATCCGGAAAACGAATCTGGTGGCCGCAATGGGAAATGTCCGCGCCGGTGCTTTTCGCATTTTCCAGGAGTCGGGCGTACATCGTCGGCTCCACCAGGTCGTCCCCGTCCATGAAGCCGATCCAGTCTCCGGTGGCCGCTGCCGCACCGGCAAGCCGGGCGGAGGTGACGCCGCCGTTTTCCTGGAAAATTCCCCGGATATTGGGATGCTTATCCATAAATTCCCGGATAACCCGGGGGGTTTCATCCTGAGAGCCGTCGTCCACCACGACAATTTCCAGCTCCGGGTAAGTCTGCTCCAGGAGGCTGTCCAGGCTTTTACCCAGGTAGGGGGCTAAATTGTAAGCGGGGACAACTACGGAAATCCGCTCCATGCTACGCTCCTTCTGCCCGGTAAACCCGGACATAGCTTTCCGCCATGTGGGCGGCGGAGAATGTTTCGCTGCCTGCCTTGGCAGCCCGACCCAGGGTCTTTCGCAGGGCTTCGTCTTCCAGAATCCGGCAAACTGCCTGGGCAACTTTTTCCGGGGTACAGTCCGTCAGGATGGCACTTTTGCCGTCTTCCAGCATATCCGGCACACCGCCGACCTTGCTTGCCACGATGGGAAGGCCGGTACCCATGGCTTCGATCAAGGTCATGGGCATTCCCTCATATCTGGAGGGCAGCAAGAACAGGTCGGAATTTTGCAGGTAGGGGTAGACATTGCTCTGGCTTCCCAGGAAGTCTACGCTATCGGAAAGGCCCAGGGTTTTTGCCAGAGCCTGGGTCTGCTCCAAAAGCTCACCGTCCCCCAGCAGGTTCAGCCGGGTGTTGAGGTGCTTTTTGTGAATCAAGGCAAAGGCACGAAGAAGGCCTTCGTGATTTTTCTGTTCGTTAAACCGGCCGATATGGGTTAAAATTGCCGGATTTTGCAGGGCATAATCCTGCTTTTCCAGGCACCGGGACAAATCGATGCCGTTGTAGATAATGGGAATTTTCTCCAAGGGCAGACCGTAAAAGGCGGCGATGCTCTTTTGCACCTCCGGGCTGAGAGCCACAGGGACAGACCAGCCATGGGAGAAATAGAAGCCGTTGATAAGCTTCTGCGCCCGGCCTTCGGCCTCCTTGTCCGCCACATTGTGGACGGTATGGACGCACCGAGGTACGCCCGCCAGCTTTGCCGCCGCCGCGGCGTATTTGATCACATCCAGGTGGGTGTGCACCACGTCGGGCTTTTCCTGCGTCATAAGCTTTTTGAGCTTACCAATCATGGATACATCCAGCCCCAGCTTTTTATCCAGGTAGTGAATTTTCACCCCGGCCTCTTCCATCCGCCGGGAAATGGGCGTACGCTCGCCGTAAAGGCTCACTACTACCACCTGATGTCCCATATTTTTCAGGGCGTAGGTGAGATTTTCGCACATGGTCTCCGCGCCGCCGAAGCAGAAATAGGGAATCACCTGCATGATTTTCATAGGCTCTCCTTATTGGTAAGCAGTCCGGATTGCTCGCTTGTAGGCTTCTCCATCGTTGAGAGAATCGAATTTTTTTCGGGCGTTTTCCGCCAAAAGCTTCCGGTGCTCCGGCTGGGTGAAGATTTTCAGCAAGTCTACCGCCATCTGCTCATCGCTTTCCGTCAGGTAGCCGCTGACGCCGTCGGTGAGCAAGTCCTTCATGCCGTCCGAGGGGGTGCTGACCACCGGAGTGCCCAGAGCCATGGCTTCCAGGGCGCACATGGGGGTTCCCTCCCAACGGGAGGTGAGGATTATGGCCTTGCTACAGGCAACCATTTTAATGGGGTTCGGCTGGAAGCCCAGGAAACGCACCGTGTCTTCCAGGTTCAGTTCCTGACTCAGGGCCTTCAGCTCTTCTTCCAGCTCGCCGGTGCCCACGATGGCAACCTTCAAATCCGGCTTATCCTGCTTCAGTCGGGCGCACAGCCGCAGAAGCCGCTGGGGGTTCTTCTGATAGGTCAGCCGCCCCACATAAATCAGGTCATAGTCATAGGTATTGGAATCCTGAGAAAGCTTGGTGTAGATTTCATCGGTGTCAATCACATTATACAGGACACTGCTCTTCCTGGCAAACAGCTTGTGAAAGGCGTAGCCGTCAAAGGAGCTTTGGGACACCCAGAAAATGTGCTTTGCCCGGAAACCTGCCAGCAGATAGCCAACGGTTTTCGGGGACAGTCCCCGGGCATCGTAGGCGTTGTTGTGAATATGGGAAACCAGAGGGATTTTCCCGCAGCACAGGGCGGAAAAGAAGCCGGCTCGCATGTCGTGGGCGTGGATGAGGTCGGGCTTCTGCTCCCGGATGACCCGGCTGAGCTCAGAAACGGACATGGTCTTCATGGGAAGATACGTTACCCCCTGCCCTTCCACCATTTTCCGGACGATATCGCTTTCCGGGCTGCAATAGACCATCTCCACTTCGCCCTGAAAGGCATGGATGATCTGGCAGACCACCTTCTCCGCGCCGGAATAGATCCGGGAGTTCAGAACGTGCATCACTTTCATAAATGTCCCTCTTTTTCCAGCACCCGGGCGGCCTCGCCCATGTTAAGGCTGCGCATTCCGTAGGCTTTTTGCAGCTGGATGTAATATTCAAAGATTTCCTCCAGCTGCCGCAGATGGGCCTCGGTGTCCACGCCGATGTTGTGGGGATGCCACCACAGGTGGAAGGTCAGGCCGTTCTTTGCCGCATGAAGCATCTGGCGTTTGATTCTGTGAAGCTTCAAGCCCTCCAGGAAGGCCAGCGGATGCAGAATGGGCTTGTACATCCGGGAGCCGGTCAGATTCCAGATGCCCCCCTCGTTTTTCGGGGTATAGCCCCCCTGACCGGTCAGAGGCAGGTACACGTCCAGCAGGCGCAGTGCCCGCAGAAGGGGGCGAAAACGAATTTTCTCATGAATCCAGTCGTTTTCCTCGTCCCGGTAGGCGGTGAAACCCGCCTTTTGCAGGATTTCGGTATATTCCGGCTCGCATTGGTTCCGGGGCAGAATCACGGAAGTCAGGTCGTAGCCCTTGGCCTTGGCAATGGCTTTTGCCGCCGCCATATCCTGGGCGAACTGGGCTGGGGTCTGCCCCGGCTCCCGGCAGTAATAGTGACTGAAGGTGTGGCTTCCGATTTCCTGACCTGGAGTCTGGGCAATGATTTTCAGCAACGACGGGGCAAAAAAACAGGGAGCATCCATCTCGTTCTCCCCTACCCCGGCAAGGTATTCATAGGGGGCAATTTTCGCATTTTTATAGGTGGGCTTTTCGGCGGGGCAAAAGATTTCAAGTTCCGATTTGTTATCCGCGAACAGGAAACCAACAGCAGCCCAGGTGGCGTGAATGCCGTACTTCTGAAAAAACGCCAGAAGCTGGGGGATGGCCTTCCGGCCTCCCAGCACATGGGACTGGTATTCTTCCAGAGGGCACACGTCCAGCATACCCCAGAACAGCTCAAAATCCAAAGATACGATCAGCGTTCCCGGCATGTCAGTGCTCCCCCTCCCCAAAGTAAATTTTCTTCATCTGATTGTGGACGGTTTCCTCGTCAAAAAGCTCCGCCCGTGCCTGAGCCGCCTTGCCCAGGCGCTTTCGATACTCCGGTTCGGCATACAGGCGCAAAAGGGCCAGGCTCAGTGCCTCCGGGTTATTCTCGCAGAACAGGCCGGAGACGCCGTCCTCGATGAGATCCGTATTGCCACGGATTCTGGTGCAGACAATGGGCATTGCGCTGCTCATGGCCTCCATCAGGGCTACGGACAGTCCCTCCCGGAAGGACATAAAGGCGAAGAGATCACAGCTGCGGTACAGCTCCGGGGCGTCTGTCCGATAGCCCAGGAAATGGACATGATCGGAAATCCCCAGCTCCCTGGCACTTTCCTCCAGGGATGGCCACATTTCTCCCCGGCCTACGATCAGGTAGTGGATTTTGGCAAATTCCGGTTTGTCTTTCAAGGCAGCCAGCGCCCGCAGAACCGTAATGTGGTTTTTATTGGCGGTCATTTCCGCCACGGTAAGCATCAGAAAATCCTCGTCGGAAAAGCCCAGGGACTTCCGCTTGGCGGAAACGTCCAGGGAAAGCTCCCGGAATTTCTTCGTGGGAATCCCCACCCCAGGGACATATTCGATGCGCTTGGCAGGAAGATGCTTTTTTGCCCGGGCGTAGTCTTCTTTGTTGATGGTAATGAGCACGTCCGTCACCGGAGCCAGAAGCCGCTCCGGCGGATAGAACAGCAGCCAGTTTTTCAAGGGTGCCCCGGTGAAAAAGTGAAAGCCGTGGGCAGTATAAATCACACGGGTGCCCCGCTTTCTGGCATCCCGGGCGGCCAGCCGGGCAATGAGCGCCCCCACCGGGGTATGGCAGTGGATGATGTCATAGTGCTCGGAACCAATGATTTGTTTCAGCATCCCATAGGCGGTGACATTTTTGGGCTTCCAGGGCATCCGCTCGAAGGGGATGTCGTAAAAATGATCGCAGTAAGGAATGACGCAGTCTGCCGGGTTTTCGTAGTCATTTCGGGAGGCCACCGCCGTTTCCCAGCCTGCGTCCTGGAACATTTTCAGGTATGGCAGGTGGAACTGCATAATATGGGTTTTCACCACCGTAGCCACAAACAGCACCTTTTTCATCCGGCTTCCCTCCCGTCCGTTTTGTTCCGCTTTTCCCAACTGGGAAAATGGTCACAATCTCGGTTTTATTGTACACCTTTTTCCAATGAAATGCAACCCTGAGAAAAAGTGCCTGAGCGGAAATGCTCAGGCACCCAATCATTCAAATCAAAACCTTGCGCTTGCGGATACGCAGAAGCTCGAAGATGCCGATGACAGCACCGAGCGCCCAGCGCAGAAGCCACAGGTTCGGGGTCAGGAACACCAGCGCCGTCACCGCGCAGAACACCGCCGCATAGGCAATCCACAGCTTCACCGGGAAGGGGTAGTCCTTCTTTCCCAGAAGCCGCCGACAGTAGCCGTAGTGAAGCACCAGCTGAACACCGTGGGAAATCAGCGTAGCCACTGCCGCCCCGGCCATGCCGATTTTCAGGATGAACAGGTAATTGAGCACCACATTCACCAGAGACGAGGCGATGGTGACCCCCGCCGTCACCTTGGGCTTCTTGTGGTAATACTCGAAATTCACCGGAAAAGTGCACAGGAAGTTCAGGTAATACCCGGCCACAAACAGCGGAATCAGCTTCGTAGCCCGCCAATAGGGCTGAGGCACATACACATGATAGACTTCCGGCGCCAGCAGGATAAACCCGCAGGAGAGCACCGTGAAAACCTCCAGGAAGTTCCGGGTCTTGCCCAGCACGGCCTCCCGCTGTCCCCGCTTGAATTCGTCGAAAAAGAAGGGACACCAGGTGTTATTCAGGGCGGTAAACAGGACGAACAGGAAGTTGCTCAGGGTCAGAGCACTGCTGTAGTGACCCACCGTAGCCAAATCCAGCATGTGCTGAAGCATCAGCTGGTCACTCTGTCCCAGAATCAGATCTGTCAGATTGTGAAAAACCGCCGGGATTGCCAGATAGACGCAGAATTTCCAATAATCCTCCCGGTAAAAGGTCTTGCCCCGAAGAAGGATCCAGATGCAGATGGGAATGCCCAGGAGCCCATAGGATGCGGCATTGGCAACCACCCGGCCGTAATAGCGGATGCTCATGGGCAGCCGAAGCACCAGCACCACCGCCAGCACCAGCGGAATCAGAGAAACCGTCAGCGACAGCAGCATATTCCAGCCAGCCCGGTACTCATAGACATTTTTGATGTGCAGGAAATTGACGCAGAAGGTGCCGAAGGCCTGAATGAGCATCAGGCACACCAGGGCTTTGTCCAGAGCCAGTATCCTGGAAATAGGAGAAAGGAAAATCAGCACAAACCCGGCGCAGACCGAAAAGGTCAGCACCGATAGACCCATGGCCGCAGACTGGTAGCGTTTCTGGTCTTCCTCGGGAAATTCCACCCGGGCGTTGACCAGGGTGGCCTGGGTTTGCAGGGTGAACACCACCGTCAGAATGCTGACCCAGATGTTATAGATTTTCAGGGCACCGTAGCCGCTGTCCCCCAGAAGCCGAGAAAACAGCGGGCCTGTCAGGATAGAAATGCCATTGAGCAAAACAGTGCTGAAAATATTAAAAAAGGCAACGCGATTTCGTTTTTTCATGTTTCTTTCCTATTTGACCCGGTGAAGCAGCGGGCGCAAAAGCCGGTACACTCCCAGCACCAGCAGCAAGTCCGTCACCCGCTCCTGGAAGGAAAAGCCCGGGGCAGTCAGGAAAAAGCCGGTGTGCTTGGCCAGCGCCCGGCGGGCATCCCGGTACTGCGCCTCATACCTTTTCCGCGTTTGCCTGTCCGACTGGGACAAAAGCAGCAGAATATGGGCAAGCGAGTGCACCCGGAGGAAACGGGCAGATTGGGCGATTTCCGGATAATTTTTCCGAATATAAGGGTAGATTTCCGCTGTATTCTGGGAATAGTGGAAGGTTTTATCCGTGATTTCCACCGTTTGGGTAATACTCCCCTGTCGGTGGAAATAGTAGTACAGCGGCTCCGGGCACAGAGCCACCCGCTGAGCCTTCAGGGCAAGGCGGTAGGTCACCGGCATATCCTCGCAAACCCGGCCTTCCGGGTAGCGCATATTCTCAAACAGCTCCCGGCGGTAGAGCTTGTCGCAGGCACTGGAATCGCAGCCGTCGTAGCGAAAAATTCTGCCCGCGAAGGCCACGCCGGAAAGGCACTCGTCGCTTTTGGGGCACAGGCCGATTTTCCGCTCGCCGGTTTTCTCCCGGACATCATAGCGGCCGCAACAGGCAAGCTGGGCATCCCACTTTATGAGGGCGGACAGGAGGGTTTCGTACATCTGTGGGGCAATCCAGTCGTCGCTGTCCACAAAGCCGATAAACTCCCCGGCGGCAGCGTCCAGACCGGCGTTTCTGGCAGAGCTGAGACCGCCGTTTTCCTTGTGAATCACCCGAAACCTATGGTCTTTTTCCGCATATTCATCGCAGATTTTTCCGCAATTGTCCGGAGAACCGTCATCCACCAGAAGGATTTCCAGATTCCGGTAGGTCTGATTCCGCAGGGAATCCAGGCACCGGGGCAGGAAAGCCTCCACCCGGTAAACGGGCACGATTACACTGATGAGAGGATTCATATCAGGCTCCTTCGGACAGCTGCCGGTAGATGGCAAGCAGGGTATCCAGATTGGTTTTTGGGGCGTGGGTTATCCGGGCATGGGCACGCGCTCTTTCCCCCATGGCCGCCGCCTGGTCTTTCAGGGCGAACACCCGGCAGATGCCCTGGGCGATGGCTTCCGGGGAAACAGGCGGGCAGAGAATTCCCTCCTCCGGGTCTAAGATGCTGGCCACGCCCCCCACATCCGCCGCCACGCTGGGCGTTCCCAGAAGCATGGCCTCTCCCAGGGAATTGGGGGAATTTTCCATGGTGGAGGCCAGGACAAAGACATTGGCCTTCAGATAGCTTTCCTTCATCCGCTGTGCGGAAAGCCCACCAAGACAGGTGATTTTATCCGTCAGGCCGCACTTTTTCGCAAGGCCCGCCAGGTATTTTTCATAACCGTTCCGGCGAAGGCCCGATTGCAAAAAGGAGCGGCCGCAGACGTTGATCCGGGCATCCGGGTACTGCCGCAAAACCTCCGGCATGGCCGCCAGCAGAAGATGAAAGCCCTTGATGGGATAGACGCAGCTGGAGGCGAAAATACTGTGCTTTTCGCAGGCTTCAAAAGACCACTGACCTTCGTAGAAGGGCTTTCGCAGGGTCTCGTTGCAGAAATGGTAGGTTAGCTTTGGATTGATTTCCAGGACGGTTTCCCGATCCCAGTCCGTGCGGCCAATCACATGGCGCAAGGTTTGCAAAGCCTGAATTTCCAGCTCCCCACGCTGGGCGTGGACACGCTGCTGGTTGGCAATGCTGTCCCGCCGCAGAAAATCCCGGAAGGTCTGTGGATGCAGAGCGGACTTTGGCAGACCGTCGGTAAAGTGCGGGGCAATCCGGCAGCAAAGGCCCTGAATGCTGGCAACCGTCCTGTCCAGCATTCCCGCCGCCTTGGCAGCGTTCACCATAGCCAGAGCATGGTGATACTCCACACCCCAGATGTGAATCACATCCGGCTGATAGGCTTCCAGTTCCTTTTGAAAAGCCTGCGCCAGCTCCGGACGGTAAAGATGAGCCGGGGTCTCCGGCACGGGAGCGTAGCTGCAAAATGCGTCCAACTGCCCCGGCTCTCCGCCGCCCCGGTACAAAATCCGCATGGTCACATCCTGATGGCGCAGATCGGACAGCACATGATCCACCCAGTTCACCTCTCCCGCTTCCTTGCCGGTGAGGGCCGTCCGGATGAGACCGGGGGCATTGTTGCACAGCCAGAGCAGCTTCATGGATTGTTCTCCTTTTTCCGATTTTTCTTCCCGGAAAGGGCCTCTTTCCAGGTATATAGTCGGCGAATTGTCCGATAATAGACACCGCTGTACTTGGGGCTCTGGGACAGCTTCACCCGAATCTTCCGGAAGGTCAGCGCCATCAGAAAGGCGTATTTCCGCTGTTCCCATTTGGGCATATAGGTATCCATCAAACGCTGCTGATCTGCCGCGTTGCGGGCTTTGTGCTTCTCGCTGGCACTTTCCCCCGCGCCCTGATAATTGGCAATGACCCGGTCAATGCACACAGGGCTTATGCCCTTGCCGCAGACCAGATACCAGAGCATTTCCCGGTCGGCAAGAATCCTGTAGCTCAGATCATAGGGGTGTTCGGCGAAGATATCCGCCCGGTAAACGGTGGCCTGATGGCAGATCATGGTACGGTAACAGCTCATCCGGGTGAAGTGTTTGGGATAGGCCCGCACCTGCCCGGTCTGACGGTCAAAGCAGCTGCCGTAATAAAGCGATGCCCGGGTGCTCTCAATGATGGAAGCAACGTCCGCAAGCACCCGGTTGTCATAAAACCAGTCTCCGGCGTTCATAAAAATCAGGTAGTCGCCGGTGGCTTCCAAAACCGCCTGGTTCATGGCGTCATAAATGCCCGTATCCTTCTTTTGCACCAGGCGAATCCGGTCGTCGGCAGGAAGCTTTTCTACCGAGCCGTCGGTGGAAAAACCGTCCTTGACGATAATCTCAAAATTCTCGTAGGTCTGGCGTAGAGTATCCGTCACCGTGGCGATCAAGTCTTCCCCGGCGTTCAGGCACACTGTGATAATACTGAAGCGAATCATTTTTCCCACTCCTGTAGGTAATCCATATGGGCTTTCGCCATATTCTCAAGGGTGTAATTCCGGATTTTTTTCAGGGAGATACGACCCATGGCAGGCATATCCGAGGAAAGAAGGCACCGAAGCCGATCGGCCAGGGCGTTTTCATCCCCAACGGGAACGATGTAGCCGTTGACCCCGTTTTCCACCAGCTCCATGCCGGCCACGCACCGGTCGGTGGTGACCACCGGCAGACCATAGGCCATGGCCTCATTGATAACCAGACCCCAGATGTCCTCCCGGGTGGGCAGAACAAAGGCATCCGCCGCCTTGTAATATTCCGCCAGCTCCGTCTTGGGTTTGAAGCCCACAAAGTGGACGTTGGCAAGACCCAATTTCTCCCGCAAAGCCACATATTCCGGCGTGGCCTCACCGCCCACTAAGTAAATGCCCACGTCCCTATCCAGCCGGGCGGCGGCCTTCAGAAGCACATCGAAGCCTTTTCGGGGGATGAACTGGCCGATGGCCAGGAGCACTTTTTCTTCCGGAATGCCCAGAGCTTCCCGGATTCTCCGTTTCTCTTCCTGGGGCACCACCTCCGGAAGAATGTCCGCCTGATAGAAGGAAGAAAAGGGATATTCCCGGATGCCTTCGGGCTTTGCCCCATAGTGCACCAGATATTTGGTGGTCTGCTTACCGGTGCTGAGCCAGCAGTTGGCAAGACGAACCAGGAAGCGCTTACAAGCAAATTTCAGTCTGCCGTCCGGACGGATAAGCCCGCCGTCCACCTCCATGGTGAAGGGAATTCCATGCAGACGCATGTAGAGCATGGCTAGGATAGCTGTGGGAGAGGAATAGCCGCCCACAAAAATGGCGTCGTACTCCCCTTTTTTCAGCCATTTGCAGACCTCAAAGCAAAGCTGCTTGCCCTTGAGCGCGCAGGTGGTTTTCAGCTGGACGGAGCGGAAGCCCCCCTGCCCCGGCTCAAACCACTTGGCATCCCGGTGAGACACGTCGGCGCAGGGACGGGAATAGAGCACCGTCACCTGGGCGGTTTTGCCCAGCTCGTCAAAAAACCGAACCCGGTAGGGCGAGGCATAGGTGGTCAAAAACAGAATCCGTTTCATGGCTTCCTCCGTCATTCGCCGAAATCGATTTTCACAATCTGGTGGCGGTTTTCCCGGCTGCCCTCCGGGGGCAGAACCATATACTCCCCATACATGGAGCGCAGATATCCGTCATAATCCCCGGGGCCCGGGAAGGTCTCCCCCTCGAAGGTGTAGGGTGCCAGATTCTCCAGCCACTCCCGGCGGAAGTACTTGGTTGCGCTTCCCGGGTACTGCTGCTGAACCGTCTGGGATTCCGGGTAGGACACCGCCAGGGCGTCGTAGCCCTTGGCAAGGTCATGCTGGCTCACGAAGAGGGATTTGAGCTGATAGTAAAGATACCCGACCCGCTTTTTCCAGAGAAAGTGTCCGTCCTCCACCCAGGGCCGGTAGCCGGATTTCATCAGCTTCGTCCGGTAAATAGAGCGCAGGCGGCGTTCCAGCTTTTGCCGCTCCGCTTCCGTTTCCGGGGCGTTGTCAAAGGGAAAAATATCCACATAAAAGCCGTTTTCCTTGAGCCGCCGGGTTTTTTTGCCCTCCAAATAGACGGTTCCCCGCTTCATGACCTTGCCGAAGGGCAGGCCGTAGTTGGGCTCGGAGTACCAGTTCTGGAAGAAGAACTCCGGCTTCAGCTTTTCCGGGGCAATCCGGCAGAATTTCTCATAATCCGGTCGAAGCATCCCCATGTCCATGTCGTCATCCCAGGGAATGAAGCCCTGATGCCGCACGGCCCCCAGGAAGGTGCCGTGAGCCAGAAAGTAGGAAATGTCGTTTTCCTCACAAACTCGCTTGATTTCTTTGCCGATCTCCAGCTGGGTCAGCTGAACCCGGCGCAGCGTTTTTTGATCCATTCAGCCTTCCTCCTTTGTAAGTCCTGCCTGCTGGGCAAAAGCCATGCAGGGAAACAGCCAGAAGAACAGATTCGCCGCCAGATTCTGGGTGTTGAAGGACAAAAACAGAATCCCCAGCAGAATCAGATTTCCGAAGAGGCTGCGTTTTTTGTCCCAAAGCATTTTCACCCACACCACCACGCTCAGCCCGCCGCCAAAGATACCCGTGGCGGCGAAAAGCACCAGGGTGGAGGTGGTATTGTGATTGGTGCCGTGGAGCACCGGGTGGAAATTCGCACCCAGCAGGGGGTGTTGAGCGAAAAAGCGCAGATCCGTAAAATAGGCGTTGATCCGGTCAACCAGAGATTCGGAATCCGTGGTCAGCCGGGTAACGATGTCCCCGAACTCAAAGAGGATGCTGTTGCCGTAGAGAATCCGCTTGGTTTTCAGCAGGTAGAGAACCACCAGCACCACACCGGCAAGACCTGCCAGCAGCACCAAAAGCGTCCTTCTTCCCTGCTTCGTCCGGTGGTAGCCCTTGTCAAAGAACAGAAAGACGGCAAACACCACCAGCTCGATCACGCCGGGAACGGAGAAGGTGCTCACCATGGTGAGCGTCAGAACGGCACTAATGACCCAGGTTTTCCAGGGCTTGTCCCAAGCCGCCGTATAATGGTTCAGGTAAAGCCCCAGAATCAGAAAATACTGGTAGACCCCCGGCTCCCGGAACAGTCCGAAATTCCGGTGCCAGTAGGGCTCCGTGCCCGTAAAGCACAGACCGAAGTCATAGAACCACATACCTGCCGGATTGATCCAGATCTTTGGCTTGAACACATCTCCCCAGACCAGGTGCCGCAGGCCATAGGTGGCCAGCAGCGAATAGGCAGACAGCGCCGTGATGATCACCAGGTAGGTTTTCGCCACCCGGCGGCTGTCCGTGAAATAGGTCAGGAACACCGCAAACACCGGGCACACCGCAACACTTAGGTACATCATCTGCCAGTCCCGCTTGAAAAGCATAATGAGCAGATACATGCCCAGAGGGATTGCCATGAGCACCATCCGTCTGTCCGTGAAAATCTCCCGCAGATGATGCCGGTTCACGGCCAGAAAGACAAGCCCCGTCAGCACCATCACCGCCAGCATAGCAAACTGAGACGGATAAAATCCCAGCCGCAGAGAGGAAATCAGGGTGTCCCGGGTCAGAAGCAGCAGGGCAAACAGCACCAGCCCAAAGGCAGCGGGCCAGAATCGGCTTTTGGGAAAGGGATATTGTTTCATAAAGCGTTCCCTCCTGTCAGTTCCAGTATGGCATCGCGCAGGTGCTCCGGCCCCCGGGGTACGGCAATGCCGCCGTAGGCCTTCGCAACTTCCTCGCAGGCAGTGTCCTGATAGACCACCGTTTTCGTGCCGCAGCAACAGGCCTCCAGCACCGTCATGCCGAAGGTTTCCTCGGTGCTGGGGCAGACAAATACGTCCGCGGCGGTGTAGGCCTGCACCAGTTGTCGGACATTGTCCGTTCTGGGAAGACCCAGAATTTCCTTGGGAAGGGCGGCCAGCTGTCGGTCATTCAGACCGATGAGGACGATTCTGTATTCTCCGCTCAGCAGCTTGGACAGAGCCAGGAAGTCCTTCAGCCCCTTCCGCTCCTCCCAGACGCTGGCAACGCCCAGGATAATTTTCGTATTTTCCAGGTGGTATTTCTCCCGGAAATCCCAAAGGGTTGGCTTAAAAACCGATTTGTCCACCTGATTATAGATAACCTCCACCGGGTAATCCTTCAGAAAACTCTCCTTCACCCGGCCTTCCAGCCAGTGGGAGGGCACGGTCAGGGTCAGGTTGGGGATGCCGGTAAAGAGGGCACGCTTGCGAAGATAGTTTTTTCGGCTGTTGTCCGCCAGGAAGCTTGCGGGATAGGTACCCTTCTGAGGGCAGTGATGGCAGCCGGTTTTCCACTTCTGGCAGCCCACATAGTCAAAATAGGCGCAGTGGCCGGTGAAGGCCCAGCAGTCGTGGAGCGTCCAGCGGATTTCCTTCCCGCAGGTGCGCAGGTAGGAAAACAACTCCCCCACATGCAGGTAGTAGCCGTGCAGGTTATGAAGCCAGATCACGTCCGGGTCGTAATCCCCCACCCAGCGGAGGAATTTCTTCGTTGCCTGCCGGGAGCAAAATCCCGCATTGTCCAGAAGCCGGCTTTCCAGGCCATGGAGCCGGTTGTCAAAGTCAGAGCCGATGCGCACCGTGGTCACATCGTCACAGTTGGCTTTCTTTCTTCCGTAGGCGAGCACGCAGGTGTGCCCCTGGGCGGTCAATGTCCGGCACTGATCTGCCGCGATTCGCCCGGTGCTGCCGTAGCCCGCGGTCACGTTGATAAATAAATACCTCACGTCCTCGCCTCCTTGCTTCAAAACTTCCGCCAGACCATCTTATCCACCACACCGGTGTAGGACTGGATGATTTTGACCACCTTGTCGGACACGTTTTCGTCCCGGTAGTCGGGGACGGGAATGCCCAGATCGCCGTTCCGGTTCATCTCCACCGCCACATCCACCGCCTGGAGAAGGCCCTTTTCGTCAATCCCGGACAGGATAAAGCTGCCCTTATCCAGAGCCTCCGGCCGCTCGGTGGAGGTGCGGATGCACACCGCCGGGAAGGGATGGCCTGCGGATGTAAAGAAGCTGGATTCTTCCGGCAGAGTGCCGGAATCGGACACCACACAGAAGGCGTTCATTTGCAGACAGTTGTAGTCATGGAAGCCCAGAGGCGCATGGGCAATCACCCGCTTATCCAGAGCAAAGCCGCTCACCTCCAGCCGCTTTTTCGACCGGGGATGGCAGGAATAGAGAATGGGCATATCGTACTTTTCCGCCATGGCGTTGATGGCGTTGAAAAGAGACAGGAAGTTTTTCTCCGTATCGATATTTTCCTCCCGGTGGGCGGAGAGCAGAATGTACTTGCCCTTCTGGAGACCCAAACGGGCGTGAATGTCGGAAGCTTCCATTTTGGATAAATTCTGGTGGAGCACCTCGGCCATGGGAGAGCCGGTGACGTAGGTCCTCTCCTTGGGCAGACCCGTATCCGCCAGATACCGGCGGGCGTGCTCGGAATAGGCCATGTTCACATCGGAAATGATGTCCACAATCCGCCGGTTGGTTTCCTCGGGCAGGCACTCATCCTTGCAGCGATTGCCTGCCTCCATGTGGAAAATGGGGATGTGCAGCCGCTTGGCACCGATGACGGACAGGCAGGAATTGGTGTCACCCAGCACCAGCACCGCGTCGGGTTGAATGCGCACCATCAGCTTGTAGGACTCGGCGATGATGTTGCCCATGGTTTCCCCCAGGTCGGCACCCACGGCGTCCAGATACACCTCCGGATCGGCAAGCTCCAGGTCGTGGAAGAACACGCCGTTCAGGTTGTAGTCGTAGTTCTGCCCCGTGTGGGCCAGAATCACGTCAAAATAGCGCCGGGTTTTGTTGATCACCGCCGACAGCCGGATGATCTCCGGCCGGGTGCCGACAATAATCAAAAGCTTCAGCTTTCCGTTATTCCGGAAGGAAATGTTCGAATAATCCGCCATAATTTCTCCTTTATACCGGCTCAAAGAAGGTATCCGGTTTTTCCGGGTCGAAGCACTCGTTTGCCCACATGAGGGTCACAAGATTTTCTGTTTCGGACAGGTTGATAATGTTGTGGGTGTAGCCCGGAAGCATATGCACCGCCTGGATTTCTGCCCCGGAAACCTCAAAATTCAGGATTTCCTCCGTGCCGATTTTTCGCTGCTGAATGAGGCCGTGTCCGGAGACCACAATGAAAAATTCCCATTTGGTGTTGTGCCAGTGCTGTCCCTTGGTAATGCCGGGCTTTGAGATATTTACGCTGAACTGGCCGCAATTTTCGGTTTTCAGCAGCTCCGTGAAGCTGCCCCGGACATCCACGTTGGTTTTCGGGGTAAAAATCGCCTTTTCGGCGGGCAGATAGGACAGATAAGTGGAATAGAGCTTCTTGGCAAAGCAGCCTGCCGGAATTTCCGGCATTTTCAGAGTCTGGGGCTGGGCTCGGAAAGCATCCAGAAGAGAAACAATTTCTCCCAGGGTGACGCTGTGGGTCACGGGAGCCGCACAGAACCTGCCATCTGCCCGGAACACCGGGGTCAGTCCCTCAAATTCGCAGGCGTGGGCTTTCCCTTCCAGAACGTCCAGCATTTCCGTCACCAGGTCGTCAATGTACAGCATTTCCAGCCGGACGGTGGGGTCATTGACCTGAATGGGCAGGTCATGGGCATAATTGCTGCAGAAGGTTGCCACCACACTGTTGTAGTTGGGACGGCACCACTTGCCGAAAAGATTGGGGAACCGGTACACCAGCACCCTGGCTCCGGTCTCCTGGGCATAGCGGAAGAACAAGTCCTCCCCTGCCTTCTTGGACTTGCCGTAGTCTCCATCGGCATAGCGGCCGATGAGGGTGGCCTGAATGGAGGACGACAGCATCACCGGGCAGGTATTATGGTATTTTTTCAGGGTGTCCAGCAAGGTGGAAGCGAAGCCGAAGTTTCCTTCCATGAACTCCCGGGAGTCCTGAGGCCGGTTCACTCCCGCCAGGTTGAAGACAAAATCCGCATTTTGGCAGCCCTCTTCCAGAAGCTCTGCCGGAGAATCCTTGTCGTAGAGGTAAAGCCGGTCAACGGAAAGCTTGGGTCGGGTTCTGTCCGTGCCGTTTTGCAGACAGTGCAGAGCTGCGGCCAGGTTTTTCCCCACGAATCCGGCGGCACCGGTAATCAGAATGTTCATAGCAGTTCCTCACTCAGGCCTTTTCCCGAATGGCAGCCAGTTCTTCCCGGATATAGGCAAGGGACAGAAGCTTTTCCTTCACCTGCTCCACATCCAGCAGCTGGGTATTGTTGGAATTGAACTCGGTGAGCACATTCCGTTGAGCATCGCCCACCCGGAAATATTTGTCGTAATTCAGGTCCCGCTTGTCAGATGGCACCCGGTAGAAATTCCCAAGGTCAATGGCGTGGGCGCACTCCTCGTTGGTCAGCAAAGTCTCGTACATTTTTTCGCCGTGGCGGATGCCGATGACCTTGATTTCGTGACCGGGATGGAACAGCTCCGTCACTGCCTGAGCCAGCACCCGGATGGTGCAGGCAGGAGCCTTCTGTACCAGGATATCCCCGCTGGTGCCGTTCTCAAAAGCGAAAAGCACCAGGTCAACGGCCTCCTCCAGGGACATGATGAACCTTGTCATGTTCGGCTCGGTGATGGTAATGGGGCTTCCGGATTTGATCTGGTCAATCCACAGAGGGATAACGCTTCCCCGGGAGCACATGACGTTGCCGTAGCGGGTGCAGCAGATTTTGGTGTTCTCCGGATCAACCGTCCGGGACTTGGCTACGATGACCTTCTCCATCATGGCTTTGGAGGTGCCCATGGCGTTCACCGGGTAGGCCGCCTTGTCGGTAGACAGGCAAATCACCGTCTTGACCCCCTCGTCAATGGCGGCGGTGAGCACATTATCCGTGCCGATGACGTTGGTCTTCACCGCCTCCATGGGGAAAAACTCGCAGGAAGGCACCTGCTTCAAAGCCGCCGCATGGAAAATGTAGTCCACCCCGTGGATGGCGTTTTTTACGGACTGCAAATCCCGGACATCGCCGATGAAGAACTTGATTTTCGCCGAAGCCTCGGGCATTTTCGCCTGGAACTCGTGGCGCATGTCATCCTGCTTCTTCTCGTCCCGGGAGAAAATCCGGATTTCGCCGATGTCCGTATCCAGGAACCGATTCAGCACCGCGTTGCCGAAGGAACCGGTGCCGCCGGTAATCATCAGGGTCTTGCCCGCAAAGATACTCATGTACTTGACTCTCCTTCCTGCCCCAGAAGTGCCTGGAAAAGGCGGACATACTGGGCAGTGCAAATTTCTTTGGTATATTTTTTCTCGTAGAGGCTGCGGCAGACCCGGCGCATGGTTTGAACGGTTTCCGGGCTGTCTTTCAGCATCCGGATTTTTTCCGCCAGCCGCTCCCCTTCCCCGTTTCGCACCCAGCAGCCGGCACCGGCCTCAATGTCCGAGACGATGTCGCCTTCGTCCATAACCGCAAGCAAGGGGATGCCCTGCATCATGTAGCTGTAGGTTTTACTGGGGCAGCACAGGCCGGTGCTGCCCGCCACCAACGTCACCAGGGCGCAGTCGCTGATGGCAAGGGCATTTTCGAAATCCGCCCCATGGAGAAATGGATAAATCGCAATGTTTTCGATGTTTTCCTCCCGGACGGTCTGCTGCAGAGTTTCCAGCTTATTGCCGTGTCCGGCGAAGAGAAAGAACACATCCGGATCATCCTTCAAAGCCCAGACAGCGGACAAAATGGTCTGCATGTCCTGCATGGTGCCCATATTGCCGAAATAGGACACGGTAAACCGATTCTTGGTGATGTCCCGGAAGGGATTTTGCTCCCGATTGGTATTCAGAACGCCCTTGTCCTCGTACCAGTTGGGAATCACGTCGATTCTCTCCGCCGGGAAATTCCGGTGGGTGCGGATGTAATCCTTCATCTCCCGGGACAGGGCCACAATCCGGTCGGCGCGCTTGCAGATGCAGCGGTTGATGTGGTTCATCAGGCGGCAGATGGGGTTCTTTTCTCCCAGGGTGCCAGTGACCGTGGCCACCTCCGGGTACAGATCATAGCTGACGAAAACCAGCTTGGTGCCAAAAAGTGCCTTGGCCCAGGTGGCAATCCAGGGCAGAATCGGCGGATTGGAATAGACCACCACACTGCGATAGCCGGAAAGCCTGGGCAGATTCAGCAGCACCATAAAGGTAAAGGAAAAATAATTGAGGATCCGACCCAGAAAGCCGGAACGATCCAGCTGGAGATATTTCAGCCGCCGGATGAAAATCCCCTCCACCGTCTCCGTCTGGGGAACGTTCTCCCTGTCCGAGTACTCTCTGGGGTAGCCGCAGAGCACCTCCACGGAAAAGCCCGCCTGATGCAGAGCCTTGGCGGTATCAAAGGGCAGCACCGCCGAGGAAATATACTCCGGATAGAAAAACTGACACAGAAACAGAATATCCTTTTTCACGCACCGCCCTCCGTTTCCGCAATGGACTGTTCAAAGCCCACAATGTTATAATCTTGGGGGTAATCGCTGAGGGACTTGTCATAGCACAGGCTGCCGAAGGCCTTTCCCGCCAGGGGGGTCACATGGGACAGGAGATTCAGCGCCCAGGCACAGCCGCCTACCAAGTGGATATGCTTGCCGTGGGCTTTTGCGATTTCCTGCACCATGCGGCTGGTGGAAACATATTCGGCGTTCTGGGGACAGAAGATCCCGTCGGCCTCGTCCTGGATGAGCAGCCGGAGAAATTCGCAAAGGTTGTCAATATAGAGCATGGAACGCTGATTGGCAATGTTCGGAAAAACAGGCAGCTTTTCCGCCAGCCGGGCTAGGGTTCGGTAATTGCCCTTGCAGTCCCTGCCATAGATCATGGGCGGGCGGAGAATGGCCACCCGGAAATGATCGTCCCGAAGGGCGGTCAGGGCTTTCTCGGCTTGCAGCTTGCTGATGCCGTAATTGTCCGTTGGGTTCAAGGGGGTGTCAGCGGTGATGGTCAGGGTCTTGCCCACCGGGGCGTGAAGGCCGTAGACGCTTTCCGAGCTGAGAAAGAGAAACTGACACACGCCTTCGTTTTTCGCCTTTTGGGCAAGCTCCGCTGTGAGCAGATGGTTCACCCGGTCGTAAAGTTCCGCCTGAGAAGGGTCGTCCTTGGATTTGGGCTGGTGGACGATGGCCGCCGCGTGGACAATGGCATCGTAACCGCCGAAATCCGTCTGCCGCCAAGCTTCCTCCCGGAGGCTGAGAAAATCCACGGAGTATTCCTCCGGCCGGCGGCGCAGGTATTGGGCAAGGGCGCTTTCGATATAGCCCTGGGTGCCGGTAATGAGAATCCGCTTCATTTGCCCTTCTTCTCCTTTTCCAGCTGGCCGGTGCCGCCCTCCACCACGCCCTCGGACTTGAGCACCGAGCGAATGGTGCCAAAGAAGCACTTGCAGTCAAAGGCGAAGCTGAGGTTCTGCACATACTCGCCGTCAAACCGAGCCTTCACGTCAATGGGCAGCTCGTCCCGTCCGTTGATCTGCGCCCAGCCGGTAAGCCCCGGGCGCACATCGTTGGCTCCGTACTTGTCCCGCTCGGCGATCAGGTCAAACTGGTTCCACAGGGCAGGCCGGGGGCCGATAATGGCCATTTTACCCGTAAAAATCTGAAAAATCTGGGGAAGTTCGTCCAGGGAGGTCTTGCGCAGGAATTTTCCCACCCGGGTGATATACTGCTCCGGATTTTCCAGCAGATGGGTGGGCACGTCCTTGGGGGTGCTCACCTTCATGGTGCGAAATTTCAGAATCAGGAAATGGGTCTTGTGGATGCCCACCCGCTTCTGCCGGAAGAACACCGGCCCCGGATCATCCGCCACAATGGCGATACAGATCAGAAGGTACACCGGCGACAGCACCACAATGGCGCAGGCGGACAGCAGCAGGTCGATCAAACGCTTCGCGTATTTCTGATACATGGTGATCCTCATTCCCCTTATACTTCAAGCTTTTTCCGATAGGTTGGCACGATTTCCGCCACAATATCCTTCATATTTTCCGTTTCCGCCTCACAGGCTTCTTTCAGCCGTTCCAACTGGGCGGCGAATTTCTCATCGTCCATTTCAATGGGCTTGCCGATGTGAATGAGCCGGTTGGCCGTCTCCTGGAGCCCCTCTTCCTTCATGAGAAGCTCCTCATAGAGCTTTTCGCCGGGGCGCAGGCCGGTGTAGACCACTTTGATGTCCACGTCCGGCTCGTAGCCGCTGAGACGGATCATGTTCCGTGCCATGGTATCGATCTTCACCGGCTCGCCCATGTCGAGAATGAAAATCTCCCCGCCCTTGGCGTAGTACCCGGCCTGGAGCACCAGGCTCACCGCCTCGGGAATGGTCATAAAATAGCGGATAATGTCCGGGTGGGTCACCGTCACCGGGCCACCTGCGGCAATCTGCTTTTTGAAAAGCGGAATCACGCTGCCGTTGCTGCCCAGGACGTTGCCGAAGCGAACGGCCACAAACTCGGTTTTCGACCGGCGATCCATCATCTGGATTACCATTTCACACAGCCGCTTGGAGGCGCCCATGATGTTGGTGGGGTTCACCGCCTTGTCCGTGGAGATCAGCACGAACCGGCGGACGCCGTATTTCGCCGCGGCGGAGGCCACCTTATAGGTGCCGAAGACATTGTTTTTGATGGCCTCGTTGGGGCTGTCCTCCATGAGAGGCACATGCTTGTGAGCCGCCGCATGGAAGATGAGGTCAGGCCGGTAGTGGCCAACGACCCAATCCACCCGGCTGGTATTGCGCACGGAGCCGATGAGTACTTCCAGATTCAGCTCCGGGAAGTTGCGCCGAAGCTCCTGCTGGATGTCATAGGCATTGTTCTCGTAAATGTCGAAAATAATCAGCATTTCCGGCTTGGCTCCCGCAATCTGACGGCACAGCTCGCTGCCAATGCTTCCGCCGCCGCCGGTGACCAGCACGGTTTTTCCGTGGATATAGCCGAAAATCTCCTCCAGATTCACCTGGATGGGATCTCTGCCCAGTAAGTCCTGGGGATCCACCTGGCGCAGCTTGCTGACGCTGACCTCCCCGTTGACCATCTGGTAAATGCCCGGAAGCATCTGAACCTCGCAGCCGGTGGTGGTGCAGATATCCAAAATCTCCTTGCGCGTTTTCGCCGGACAGCTGGGAATGGCGAAGATGATTTTGCTGATCTTATACTGCTTGGCCATGGCGGGGATATCGTAGCGGTTGCCCACGATGGGCACCCCGCACAAGCGCTTATTCAGCTTTACCGGGTTGTCGTCGATGACGCAGGACAGGTGATCCTTCACATAATCGCTGCTTAAAAACTCCATGGCCAGCGCACGGCCTGCGTCCCCCGCGCCGATGAGCATCACGTTTTTCAGGCCGTTGGCATGGGCCATATGGCTCAGCTGCCTTTGCGCCGTCCGCCAGAGCCGGTAGGAGAAGCGAATAAGCACCGTCATGGCAAAGCTCAGAAGGTATCCCATGACCATGCTGCTTCGGGGCATCAGGAAGCCGTCAAACCGGAATACCAGAGTGCCGATGACCGCCAGCACCAGGTAAGCTCCCGCAATCCGGAACACCTCCGAGGTGCTGACAAAGGCCCAGATGCTGCTGTAGAGCCGGAAGCACAAAAAAACCACAATGGTGATGACGCACCAGGGGCCGATGGCAGAGAGAAAGCCCTGCAAATGCTCCGTCCGGATTTCCTGGAAGGAGAAATCGTACCGGAACCACAACCCTAAGAAGAAGGACAGCATGGTGGCTACCACGTCTCCCGCCATAATCAGCAGCACCTTGCCCAGGACAGCCCGGCTCAAAAACTGGGGTTTATTCATGTCCATTCCCGTTCACCTTCTAAATTCTTGTAAGAAATACCCATTTTCCGCATAGTTCGGTTTATTATAACACATTATGCCCCATACGGCAAGCAATAGTTTCATTGGAACAAAAAAGAGGCACCCGGATGGGTGCTCCAAATTTCAGGTTATCAAAAAAGGCCCAAGAATACGTTGTCATTGCGAGCCAGTGCTCACACTGGCGTGGCAATCCGTTTCCTTCGTCCCCCGGCTCCCACTTTGGGGGAGCTGTCACAAAGTGACTGAGAGGGTAACTACGCCCTCTCCGCCCCTTCGGTGCACCTCTCCCATAGGGAGAGGCAAGGCCCTCATCCGTCTCGCGCTTGCGGGGAACGCGCGAGCCACCTTTACATTATGGAGCAATTGCCACTGGCAATTGTTAGATTTTGATTCGCTGCGCGGAGCACCACCCCGGAGGGGAAGGCTTGGGGACGGATTGCCACACCACTCTGCGGACTGGTTCGCAATGACAGCTTCTATTTCCGTGCGATGCAATCACAAAGAGGCACCCGGATGGGTGCCTCTTAGGGGGTTATTGGGAATTGCGGATGCACTGCTCTACAATGGCTTCCATTTCGTCCATATGCTTCAGCATATCCTTAGCAAGGGCAATCTGGCACCGGGCACGAACCAGGTTGTGATCCGGGCGGCGGATGTTGAAATACAGGTCGCCGTCCAGGTAGTCTGCCAGGAATCGGGTGGCAAGCTCCGCCGTCAGGTCAAAGCAGCTCATGGCAAGGGTCTTGACCTCCGTCTCCGTCATGGTTTTCGCCGTCATGGACAAAAACCCTTCCGCGAAAGCCCGGAACACCTCCAGATTCACCTGTGCCTGGTCGTAGTCTGTACAGTCCTCCTCCACCCGGTTGGCCGCAAAGCGGATGGCATCGCCGAAATCATGACCCATAAGCCCCGGCATAACGGTGTCAAGATCGATAACGATCATCGCTTCCTTGGTTTCCGGAGAAAACAGCACGTTATTGATCTTGGTATCGTTATGGGTGACCCGCAGAGGCAGCTTTCCTGCCCGGTACAGATCCGTCAGGCAGCAGGCCTTGTCCTCTACGGACAGAAGATAATCAATCTCCTCCCGGACGGAAGATACCCGGCCCGCTTTGTCCTCTTCCACGCTCCGCCGGAAATCGGCGTACCGCTTGCGGGTATCGTGAAAGCCCGGAATGGTCTCCACCAGAGCTGAAAGATCAAAGTCCTCCAAGTCCATCTGGAATTCGCCGAAGGCCTTGCCCGCGCTGCGGACAACGTTCAGGTCGGTGACGGTGTTGTAAGTCACGGAGGGGACGTAATTGGTCATCCGCCAGAAATTCTCCCCGTCTGCCAGGTAGGTCTTCCGGTCTGCGGTGTGGTGAAAATGCAGGGCAAGCTGCCCCGGCTTTTTCGCCCGGATATGCTCGGTGACGCTGTCGATGTTATTCATCAGACCCACCGGATTCCGGAAGGCATAGGTGTTCACGTTCTGCACCAGGAAGGACTTCTCCTTCCCCTCGGGCAGCCGGAAATTCACCTTGTAGGTATGGTTTACGTTGCCCATCTGGATGGTTTCATAGCCCAGGTATTCATAGGGGATCCGGAAGGCTCTGGAAACCTCCAGCAGCTTGTCGAAAAGCTCCATATGTTTCTCCTCTTTCTTTACTGGGACTGCTCGGGAAAGAGCTTTTCTAGAGCCACCCGGGCCGCGTCCTGCTCGGCACGCTTCTTGCTGCTGCCGCTGCCCGTGCCCACCACGGTTCCGTTCAGGCAGACCTCCACCGCAAAGTGCTTGTCGTGATCCGGGCCGGACTCGCCGATGAGGGTGTAGGTCAGCACCTGGTTTTTCTTCTGCTGCACCAGCTCCTGGAGCTTGGTTTTGTAGTCGGCGTTGTGAAGCTTGGTCACCGGCACTTCCACGAAAATGAACTGCCGAATGATGAGCAGCGCCGCCTCAATGCCGCCGTCCAGGAAGCAGGCGGCGATGACGGACTCCATGGCATCGGCCAGAATGGAGCTGCGGGTTCTGCCGCCACCCTGCTCTTCGCCGTGTCCCAGGAGCAGATGGGTTCCAAGACCAATGCGCTCAGCGGCGGCGGCCAGAGTCTGCTCGCAGACCATATCCGCCCGCATCCGGGTCAGCTCCCCCTCAGGCCGGTTGGGGAAATTCCGGTACAGATACTCTGCCACCAGCATTCCTAAGACGCTGTCCCCCAGAAACTCCAGCCGCTCGTTGCTGAGCAGGCTGTTGTGCCAACGCTCGTTGGCGTAGGAGGAATGGGTCAGAGCGTTTTGCAGCAGGGAAATGTTGTGAAAATGATAGCCGATAACGGCTTCCAGATCTTTAAGCATCGGCTTCACTTCCCTTCAGCGCGGCCAGATTCTTCTCCAGCTGGGCGGTAAAGTCCCCTTCGGCGGCGGTCATGGCCTGCTTCACCGCATTCCGGAAGGCCAGAGCGTCGGAAGAGCCGTGGGCCTTGATGACCGGCTTTTTGATGCCCAAAAACTGGGTGCCGCCGATTTCCCGGTAGTCCAGAAGCTTCATCATGTCCTGGACACCGCTCTTGCACAGAAGATAGCCCAGCTTGGAGCCCAGGTTCTTCTTGAACATCCGCTTGAGCATACTGCCCATAAACATGGCGGTGCCTTCAATGGACTTGATGAGAATGTTGCCGCTGAAGCCGTCGCAGACCACCACGTCCACCGCCCCCAGAGGCACGTCACGAGCCTCTACGTTGCCGGTGAAATTCAGCAGTCCCCTGTCGGACGCGTCTTTCAGCAGGGCGTAAGCGTCCTTCTGAAGCTGGGTGCCCTTGCTGTCCTCAGACCCGATGTTCAGAAGGCCAACCCTGGGATTTTCCACCCCCAGGGTGAACTTGCTGTAGGCCGAAGCCACCAATCCGAACTGGAGCAGAAACTCCGGGGTGCACTCGGCGTTGGCGCCGCAGTCGCAGATAATGACCTTTGTACCGGCCTTGGTGGGCATGGCGGGAGCCATGGCCGCCCGGCGAATCCCCCGAACCCGCTTGACAAGCAAAGTTGCACCCGTCAAAAGCGCGCCGGTAGAACCGGCGGAGACAAAAGCATCGCCCTTGCCGTCGGCCAGCATTTTCAGGCCGATGATCATAGAGGAATTCTTTCGCTTATGGATTACCGAGGCCGGGTCGTCGTGCATGTCCACCACGTCGTCGGCATGGGCGATTTCCACGCCCTCAGGCAGGGTGTCCAGGCCGTTCTTCTTCAGAACCTCCAGAATCTCCTGACCCCGGCCTACCAGAATGATATCCGCATTGTAACGCTTCACCGCTTCGATGGCGCCGAGCACCGGAGCCTGAGGGGCATTGTCGCCGCCCATCGCGTCCAGAATAATCTTCATCCTTGCACCTCTTTCTTTAGATGCCCGCTTCCTTCAAGGCCTGAATCACGTCCAGGGCCCGGTTGGAAATGGCGAGATTTTTTTCTGCCTTTTTACGAATTCGCTGCTCCAAAGGAGCAATAATGCTGAAATTGATATTCATGGGCTGGAAATTTTCCACGCTCTCGTCGCTGATGTACTGACCCAGAGCACCGATAGCGGTGGTCTTGGGGAACTCCGGCAGGGGGCGACCCTGAACCTTCGCCGCCATGGCAACCGCCGCCAGATATCCGGAGGCCGTGGACTCCACATAGCCTTCCACGCCGGTCATCTGCCCGGCAAAGGCAACCAGAGGATTTCTCCGGTCGGCATAGAACCTGTCCAGCAGCTTGGGGCTTTGCAGGAAGGTGTTCTGGTGCATGACTCCGTAGCGGACATATTCCGCATTTTTTAGAGCCGGAATCATGGAAAACACCCGCTTCTGCTCCCCGAATTTCAGGTGGGTCTGAAAGCCCACCAGGTTGAAGACACTGCCCATGGCGTTGTCCTGGCGCAGCTGCACCACAGCGTAGGGCTCCTTCCCCGTCCGAGGGTCTGTCAGGCCTACGGGCTTCAGGGGGCCGTAGCGCAGGGTATCAATGCCCCGGCGAGCCATGACCTCCACGGGCATACAGCCCTCGAAGACATTCTTATCCTCAAAGCCGTGAACCTCCGCCTCCTGGGCGGTGGTCAGTGCCTGCCAGAAGGCCTCATATTCCTCCTTATTCATGGCGCAGTTCACATAATCCGGGGTTCCCCGGTCATACCGGGACTGCCACCAGGCAAGCTCCATGTCGATCGACTCCGCCGTAACCAGTGGCGCCGCCGCGTCAAAAAAGTGGAGATATCCGGTTTCTCCGAAGTACTCTCCAATGGCTTGGCTGAGGGCATCGGAGGTCAGAGGGCCGGTAGCGATAATGACGGGTCCTTCCGGAACCTGAGTCACCTCTTCCTCCACCACGGTGATTCTGGGATGGCTGCGGATTTTTTCCGTCACCATCTGGGAAAAGCCCCCCCGGTCAACTGCCAGGCATCCGCCGGCTTCCACCCGGGTAGCCTCGGCGCAGGACAGGATCAGGCTGTCCAGGCGGCGCAGTTCCTCCTTCAGAAGACCCACCGCATTTTCCAGCCGGTCGCCCCGAAGGGAATTGGAGCACACCAGCTCGGCAAAGTCCGGGCTGTGGTGGGCGGGAGTCATTTTCTTGGGCTTCATCTCATAAAGCCGCACATCAATGTTGCGGTTTGCCAGCTGCCAGGCTGCCTCACAGCCCGCCAGACCCGCGCCAATGACTTTTACCTCCATGGCTCAGCCCTCCTCTTTCTTCTTGGAAGCGGCTTTTTTCGCTGTGGTTTTCTTCGCGGCAGTTTTCTTGGCCGCGGTTTTCGCAGGCTTCTTCGCCGCCGTCTTTTTCGCCGGGGTCTTCTTGGCGGCGGGCTTTTCCTCCGTTTCGGCGGCGGAAGCCCCCTCCGTGTCGGCGGTTTTCTTTTTATAGTAGCCCCGCTGGTCTTCCGGCAGGAACCGGGAGCACTTCTCGTTGATGCAGAAGGGCTTCATTCTGCCCTTGCCGGACTTTTTGAAGAGGGTCTGACCGCACTCCGGGCAGTCCTCCGCCGTGGGCACGTCCCAGGTCATGAAGCCGCACTCCGCCCCCTTCTCGCAGGCGTAGTAGGCATAGCCCTTCTTGGACTTGCGCTTGAGGATGGCACCGCCGCACTTGGGACACCGGCCGGGCATCTTCTCCACCAGGGGCTTGGTGTTCCGGCACTCCGGGAAGCCCGGGCAGGCCAGGAACTTGCCGAACCGGCCGGTTTTGATGACCATTTTCCGGCCGCACAGCTCGCAGACCTCGTCGGTTTCCTCCTCGGGAACCTTCAGGCGAACACCCTCCAGAGCCTTTTCCGCATCCTGAAGCTCCTTGCTGAAATCCTTGTAAAAATCGGCGATCAGGGCCTGCCACTGCTGCTTGCCCTCCTCCACCTCATCCAGCCGGGATTCCATGTTGGAGGTAAACTCCACGTCCACAATGTCGTGGAACCGCTCTACCATCAGCCCGGTGACAATCTCACCCAGGGGGGTGGGAACCAGACGCTTGTCCTGCTTTTCCACATACTCCCGATCCTCAATGGTGGAAATGGTGGCGGCGTAGGTGGAAGGACGGCCTACGCCCTTTTCCTCCATGGCCTTGACCAGAGTGGCCTCGGTATACCGGGCGGGAGGCTGGGTAAAGTGCTGAGCCTTCTCCGTTTTGGCGGCGGCTGCCTTGTCGCCGGAGGCCAGGTCAGGCAGGGGCGAACCCACGGCCTCGCCGTCGTCGTCCCGGCCTTCCTCATAGACCGCAATGAAGCCCGCGAAGCGCATACTCTGATGGCTGGCCCGGAACACATGTCCGGCGCACTCGGTGTCGATGGACACGGTGTCAAAAACGGCATTGGCCATCTGGGTGGCCAGGAACCGGCTCCAGATCAGCTTATAAAGCTTATACTGGTCGGCGTTCAGGCTGCTCTTCACCCGCTCCGGCTCCAGCTCTACATGAGACGGACGAATGGCCTCGTGGGCATCCTGGGCACCGGCCTTGGTCTTGAACACATGATGACCGCCGTAATAATACTCGCTTCCGTACCGGCTGCGGATAAAATCCGCGGCGGCATCCATGGCTTCATCGGAAAGCCGCAGAGAATCGGTACGCATATAGGTGATCAGGCCTGTGGTGCCTTCCCCGGCAATCTCCACGCCTTCATAGAGCTGCTGTGCCACCATCATGGTCTTCTTGGGGGTAAAGCCCAGCTTCCGGGAGGCCTCCTGCTGCAAGGTGGAGGTGGTAAAGGGAGGGGCGGAGGAGCGCTTCTTCTCCGCCTTCTTCACGTCGGTGACGGTGAATTCCTTCCCGGTAATGTCCCTGATGATTCCATTGGTCTGCTCTTCGTTTTCCAGCTCCCGCTTTTTGGGGCTGCCGTAGTAATGGGCCACAAAGGAGCCGGGCTTGCCCACCCGGTTCAGGGTCACATCCAAAGACCAGTACTCCTTAGGCTGGAAGGCACGGATTTCGTTCTCCCGATCCACCACCATCCGGGTGGCCACGGACTGGACACGACCGGCGGACAGCCCCCGGCGCACCTTCTTCCACAGCAGCGGAGACAGCTCATAGCCAACGATTCTGTCCAGAATGCGGCGGGCCTGCTGGGCGTCCACCAGATCATAGTCAATGTCCCGGGGATGCTGGATAGAATCCTTCACTACCTTCTGTGTAATTTCGTTAAACGTGACCCGCTGAGCCTTCCCGTCCGTCAGATTCAGAAGCTCCTTCAGATGCCAGGAAATGGCCTCTCCCTCCCGGTCAGGGTCGGTTGCCAGGTACACGGTGTCCGCCTTGGCGGCGTCCGCCTTCAGCTCCTTGATGAGAGCTTCTTTTCCCCGGACGGGGATATACTGGGGGGTGAAATTGTGCTCCAGATCTACACCCATTTTACTCTTGGGCAGATCCCGCAGGTGTCCCATACTGGCCTTGACGGTATATCCGGGACCCAAATACCGTCCGATGGTCTTTGCTTTCGAGGGGGACTCCACGATCACAAGATTGTTCGTCTTTCCCATATGATCAAAATTCTCCGTTTCGTTTATTGGAACTGTTCTTTGGGAAGCTCTGATGAAATCGGCAAGAGCTGGCAGCGAGAG
>UQXG01000003.1 GCA_900544945.1 uncultured Eubacteriales bacterium
CAATCCTGCGGCCTAATAAAACGCTTTTAAGCGTTTTATTAAAAACTCGTATAAATCAGGAAACAAAATTTCAGTCCGGCAAAGAGAACCAGACCCAGAAAGGCCGTAGCGTACAGCAGACGGCAGGCTCTGGGAATGTCCGCATCCTCAATTTCCCGGATGGGATCGCCGATAAACTTTTTCTTATGCAGCACCCCATGATACCAGGCATCCCCCGCCAGGCGCAGATCCAGAAGTCCGGCGCAGACCGCCTCCGTCTGGGCGGAATTGGGGCTGGCGTGGTTATAACGGTCACGGCAGAAAATTTTCCAGCCGTTTTTTCCGTCCATGCCCAGAAGGGCTCCTGCCGCCAGCATCAGCAGTCCCGACAGTCGGGCAGGCAGGAAGTTGAACACATCGTCCATTTTTGCCGGAACCAGCCCCACATTTTGATAAGGCGGCTCCACATAGCCCAGCATGGAGTCCATGGTATTCACCGCCTTGTAGAAAAAGCCCAGGGGAGCTCCGCCGATGGCAAGGTACAGCATAGGGGCGATGACACCGTCGGAGGTATTCTCCGCCACGGTCTCCACTGCCGCCCGGGTCACTCCGGCTTCATCCAGCCGGGCGGTGTCCCGACCGACAATCCGGGAAACCGCATACCGCGCCTGACTCAGATCGCCGGTTTTCAGAGCTTCAAAAACCCGCATACTCTCCTGCCGGAGGGATTTGGTAGCCAGAATCTGGGCGCACATCACCGTCTCCAGGGCAAGACCCAACCAGGGGCTTATCCCATTGGCAAAATGCAAAAGTATCCAGGGCACAGCCGTGCTGAGGCTCACCACAATGAGCCAAACGGCTCCCCCTGCCAGCTTCTCCCCCCAGGGGGTTTTGGGGAAAAGGGCCCGCATGACCTTTTCCGCGACCCCAATCAGCTTTCCGATGAGCACCACCGGATGGGGAATAGAATGGGGGTCGCCAATCAGCAAATCCAGGAAAAATCCCAGAATCAGGGCAGTCAGTGACCGCATGTTCCGCTTCCTCCCTGCATGGTGAAAATATAAATGGGGTTCTGGCCGATCATCAGATGGTAATGGCCTGCCTTCCGATCCCGGGCAACGCTCAGGGAAACCACCTCGGTCTGGCCGAAGGAAAGCTCCCCCAGGCACCGGGTCAGCTCTGCGACGGATTCCAGGGTCACCGCCGTAGCCACAATCCGGGCGTTTGGATTCTTTTCCAGCACCGTTTCCAGAATTTCCTTCATATTTCCCCCGCTGCCGCCGATGAATACATGGGTAGGCGCGGGCAAATCCCGGCAGGCCTCCGGCGCAAGTCCGGAAACCACCGACAGGTTCTCCGGGTCGAATTTCCGGATGTTTTCTCTCAGCAGCTCCAGGGCATCGTCCTTGCGCTCAATGGCATAAACGGTTCCCTTCGGTGCCAGCCGAGCCATTTCAATGGCCACGCTGCCGCTGCCCGCACCCACGTCCCAGCAGACCGCATTTTCCGTCAGCCGCAGCTTGGACAGGCACACCGAGCGCACCTCGCTTTTTGTCATGGGCACGGATTCTGTCCGGGTAAAGGCCTCGTCCGGCAGCCCCGGCGTTACCACCCAATCCGGGGCAGGATTTTCAATCAGAGCCGCGCACAGACTGGGAAAGGTCACCTGGGACAGCTCCTCGGCAGTGCCAACCGTGATTTTTTCTTCCGGGTAGCTGAGATTCTCTCCCGCGCTGACCTGCACATAGCCAAGCCCTGCCTGCATCAGACGGCGGCAGAGATCGCCCATGCCGTTTTCGCCCCCCACCAGGGTAAAGACCCGCCGGTGTCTGCGGATATCGGGCAGGATGTTGCGCTCCCGCCCATGGAGGCTCACGTTCACCACGTCCTCATAAGAGACTCCCAGCCGGGCGCATAGGCAGCTGAGGGAGCTGAGGCCGGGAAGCACCGCCACACGGCAATCGGAAAGCAGGGGCAGCAGCTTTTTCGTACCGCTGAAAAAGCCCACATCTCCGGACATCACCACGGTAAAACGCCGGTATTCCCTGTGAGAATGGATATAATCCGAAATTTTATCCGGAGAAACGGCCTCATAAACGGCCTGTCCCGGGTGAGCCGCCTCCAGCATCCGCTTGGCTCCGATGAGGCAATCCGCCCTTTCCAAAGCCCGGCGAACTTCCCCGGTCATGGCCTGAGGGCTTCCCGGGCCGATGCCCACCACCGTCACCTGGGGCTGAGGGCGGAAACCGTATTGGCCGCAAAGCTCCCCAATGGTTTCCTCCAAGGACAGCCCGGGCTTCTGGGGCGGACGGCCAATAACCACCAGGGCGGCTCCTGCCTCCCGGGCAGCGGAAACCTTCTCGTCAAAGCCGCCGGCGGTGCCGGAATCCTTGGTGACCAAAAATTTTGCCCCCAGGCTTCTGAGCATCGCCACGTTCATTTCCCGGGTAAAGGGGCCCTGCATGGCAAGGATATGGGCAGGCTTCAGCCCCGCCTCCCGGCACAGCGCCAGAGAATCCTCCATAGGCAGCACCCGGGCGTACACCCGATTGGAAAAATCTGCCAGGCCCGTATACTTTGCCAGCTCCTTGCTGCCGGTGGTCAGTAGAATCGGCCCCTGGGTGCCGTTCAGATATTCCACGGCTCCGGCAATATCCGGCACAAACGCGCCTTCTTCCGCCTTTTCCGCTCCCCGGCGGGACAGCCGCAGATAAGAGGTGCCGGTTCTTTCGCAGGCGGCGGCGATATTCTCCGTCACCGCACTGGCGTAGGGATGGGTTGCGTCAATGACCCGGTCAAAGCGTTCCCGGGTAAACAGTTCTTCCATTTCCCGATCCGTCAGCCGCTTGGCGGAAATGGTCAGGTTTTCCCGGGGGGTGAGCAGAGCCTCCCCATACTCCGTAGCCACGCAGGCAGTGACCCGAACTCCCTGATCACACAAAAAATCCGTCAGTTCCCGGCCTTCGGTCGTACCGGCAAATACACACAGCTTACACATCCCGGTATCCTCTGGGCGTAACCATGTTGCCGCCGATCATTCGGGTGGCGCCGTTGCCGATGAACACGGTGCAGAACATGTCAACCTGGGCATCCTTCAGCTGTCCCAGGGTGAAAAACCGACGGTTCTCCCCTTCCCGGCCGATGGCCTGAGCCACGGCGCAGGGACGATCCTCCGGCAGCACTCCCAGCAGAATTTCACAGGCCCGGCGCAGATAATCCGGCCGGCCGTGACTGGCAGGGTTATAGAGCACGATGCTCAGATCCGCCTGGGCGGCGCATTCCAGCCGCTTTTCGATTTTCTCCCAGGGGGTCAGCCGATCGCTGAGACTGATCACCGCGAAATCATGGGTCAGCGGGGCGCCCAGCAGCGCCGCGCCGCTGCATGCGGCGGTCAGGCCGGGAACGACTTGAATTTCCGGCTCCGTTTCCTCTCCCCGAAGCTCATAGACAAGGGCAGCCATGCCGTAAATGCCGCTGTCCCCGGAGCAGACCATGGCCACATCTTTTCCTTTTTTTGCCTCCTCCAGAGCCATCCGGCACCGCTGAGCCTCCCGGGTCATAGGGGTCGTCAGAAATTCCTTGTCCGGATACCGCTCCCGAACCAGATCCACATAGACGTGATAGCCGATGATGGTATCACACCGTGCCAGCGCCCGGTCTGCCCGGACAGTCATATTCTCGTAATCTCCCGGGCCAATGCCCACAACCGTCAACTTACCCAAAGTGTACCTCCCAATGCTTTACAGCAACCGCCACAGTCACCCCGCAGTCGGCTGTTTTTTTCACAAGTAAACGCTCCGCCCCCAATAAAGCCGCCCGCTCGCAGACGTTATCCACGCCGGTGACACTCCGGACAAAGGGCGACGGGGTAAATTCCCCGGGCACCGCGCTCAATTGAGCCGCGGAATAAAATTTCACGGGAAGCTCCCGCTCCCGGCAAAAGGCCAGAAGCCCCGACTCCTCCTGCTTCAAATCAATGGACGCCGCCAGGCAGACGGCTCGAAAATCCAGATGGTTTTCCCGAAACACCCTGTCCACCGCCTGGGCAATGGTCTCTTTCGGCGTGCCTTTGCGGCAGCCTAGCCCTAAATGCAGAATTCTCGGAATCAGGCGCAGGGTATTTCCAAAGGGGGTACTTTCCCGAAAGGAAACGCAAATTCCGAGGGTCCCGGTATTTCCCGGGGTCAGGCCGTCCGGCAGTCTCCCCACGATGGGAATCTCACTGAAAAAAGGAACGTTCCGCTCCAAAATGGCGGCGGAAACCGCCTTTGCCAGCTTCATGTCGTCAATGACGCAGCCGTTTTCCGTCGCCCAAGTGTCCACGGAGAATTTTCCGTTCACATCTGTGGCCGTGGTGATTACCGGCACCGCGCCTATCGCCTGGGCAATGGTCTTCGTCAGACCGTTGGCGCCGCCGATATGGCCGGACAAAAGGGAAATTACGAAGGTTCCCTGCTCATCCACACACACCACCGCCGGGTCTGTCTGTTTATCACGGACATAGGGAGCGATTTTCCGCACGGCAATGCCGCAGGCTCCCACAAACACCAGCAAGTCCGAAGCGCCGAAGGCCTTCCCGTAGCATTCCGGGGTCAGCGTCCCAAAGTTCGGCTCCGAAAGCCGTTCCAGGGTAAAGCACTGCCAGTGCGCCTCCGGCAAGGCCGTCAGAATCCGCCGGGCGGTCTCGCAGCCCCGGCGGGTGAAGGCAAACAAAGCCGCTTTCACCGGGTAGCCTCCCGGAATTCCGTGGTGAATTCGGGGTGATACAGCAGGCTTCGCATATAGGTGTCCCCCATGCAGTTGCCCACGATAATCAGCGAGGTTTTGGTCAGGCCGTTTTCCGTCACCGTCTGATGGAGGGTGTCCACGGTGCAGCGGAAAATCTTCTGCTCGGGCCAGGTAGCCTTGTAAACCACCGCCACCGGGGTTGTGCCGGGATAGCCGCCCGCCAGAAGCTCGGCCTGAAGCTGCTCGGTCAGGCCGGTGCTGAGAAACAGCACCATGGTAGCCTGGTGGGCAGCCAGTGCCCGGATGGATTCCCGTTCAGGCACGGGGGTGCGCCCGGCAGTGCGGGTGATAATAACAGTCTGGCTCACATCCGGCAGGGTGTACTCCGCTTTCAGTGCCGCGGCCGCTCCGCAGAAGGCACTGACGCCGGGGCAGACATCGTAAGCAATCCCCCGCTTTTCCAGTTCGTCAAACTGCTCCCGGACGGCACCGTAAATGCTGGAATCGCCGGTGTGGAGCCGGACGGTGGTTTTCCCCGCCTGCTCCGCCGATTCCATAACCGCAATTACCTGCTCCAAGGTCATTTTCGCGCTGTTGTGGATTTCACAGCCGGGCTTGCAGCTATCCAATAGCTGAGGGTTCACCAGGGAGCCGGCGTAAATCACCACATCCGCCTCCTGTAGAAGTCTTGCGCCCCGGACGGTGATGAGATCCACCGCGCCGCTGCCCGCGCCAACAAAATGTATCATAAAATTTTCCCCCTTGTGATATTTTCGATCAAGTTCAAGGCATTGGCCGACTGAGCCAGCAGGCCGTACTCCTTGGAAAACAGTATGGTTCCCAATTCCAGGTTCTCCCCTGCCCGATGGTGCAGGTGGAAGAGAATCCGCTCATTGAGACTATCCAGAGCTTTCTCCCGGCAGCCTGCCTCCTGTAAAATCCGCAGGGCATCGTCGCAGGCCACACAGTCCAGAATTTCCCCGATTTTTTCCGGGGGCAGCCCGGCCTTTCCGGCGTGAGCCGCCAGAATCTCCATCCGGCAGTCCCCGTATTTGGAGTGGGTGTTCAGCATTCCGCCGCCAACTTTCACCAGCTTTCCGATGTGTCCCACCAGGAGCGCCCCCCGGAAGCCAAGCTCCCGGCAGATGTCCAGGCTCTGACCGATGAAATTGGAGGTCTGTACCGCCCATTCCGGTCGAAGATTCAGCCCCGCCCGGATAAAATCACAGCCGTAATTACCCGGAGTCAGCAGCACATAGTCCGCACCGCCGGCTCGCCGCTGATTCAGCTCTACCCGGATGGTGTCCACCAGTGCCTTTTCGCTCATGGGCTCCACAATGCCCGTAGTGCCCAGGACGGAAATGCCTCCCACAATCCCCAGTCGGGGATTGAAGGTCTGCTTTGCCAGACGCTCCCCATCGGGTACGGAAATCAGGACATCCAGGCCGCAGTCGGCATCCGTCAGGCTCAGAACCTCCTTAAGATTCTCCCGGATCATTTTCCGGGGGACAGAATTGATGGCGGCGTTTCCCACCGGCTGATCCAAGCCTTTTTTTGTGACCCTGCCTACGCCGAAGCCGCCGTCTATGGCGATTTCCGGGGTGCCGCGCCTGGAGACCCTGGCATAAACCAGCGTGCCGTTGGTCACGTCCGGGTCGTCTCCGCTGTCCTTGCGGATGGCGCAGGAAACAAAGTCCTCCCCCATCCGGATGTCCTCCACCTGCAAGGAAAGGGGGATTCCCTTGGGCGTAACCAGGGAAATGGTATCCTTCCGCTTTCCCGTCAGCAGCATCCAGGCCGCCGCCTTGGCCGCCGCCGCGGCACAGGAGCCGGTGGTATAGCCATAGCGAAGCTTTTTTCCGTCTTTTTCAATGAATTCTTCCATAGCTTACCGCATGATCTGGTAGAGCATGGCGTTGCAGATGGCTGCCGCCACGTTGCTGCCGCCCTTCCGGCCTCTTGCCACGATGTGGGGCACCGGATCGGTCAGAATCAGCTCCTTGCTCTCCACCACGTTCACAAAGCCCACGGGCACACCGATGACCAGTGCCGGATGGAGGCTCCCGGAATGAATCTGCTCGTGGAGGGAAATCAGCGCCGTAGGCGCGTTTCCGATGGCGAAAATGCAGGGCTTGGGAAGCTTCGCCGCCCGTTCCATGGAGACAATGGCCCGGGTAATGCCCCGCTCCTTAGCCTCCGCCGCCACATCCGGGTCAGACATGAAGCAGTGAACCTGTCCTCCCAGCTTGGTAAGGATGGTCTTGTTAATACCGGCTTTTGCCATCTGGGTGTCGGTAACGATGTCGCAGCCATCCCGCAGGGCGGCAATGCCCTTTTGCACCGCATGTTCGGAGAACACCAGGTTCTCCACATAGTCAAAATCCGCGGAGGTGTGAATCACCCGCTTGATGACCAGCTCGTTTTCCGGATCCAGCCGGGTATCCCCCAGCAGTTGGGTAATAATGGCAAAGCTGCGCTTTTCAATGTCCATGGGCTTGATATTTTCAATCATGGCGATGCTTCTCCTTGATGCAGATTTCGTAGAAATGCTCGGCAAAGGCCGGGTTGGAATAAAAATGGAAGTGAGGATAGCCTGCGTAGAGGGTTTGCGTGGAAACGGCGCAGTCCCAGTGCCGCCCGGTTGGTTTGCGCGCAAGGAAATCCATACCGGGTTCGGTGCAGTCCCAGTGGTGGAACTCGTGAGCGGCGATTTGCTCCCCTGCCCGGCAGAGAAGATTGTCCTTTTTCGCCTCCAGGGTCACATAGCCGAATCGGGTAAGCTTTCCAGTGTCGAAGCAGCTGCCCGGCAGGAAGCCCACCATGGGGCTTTCTCCAATGGCCTGGGTCAGATACATGAACCCGCCGCACTCGGCGATACAGGGAAGACCGGCTTCCAAAGCCCGCCGGAGGGATTGACGCATGGAAACGTTTTCCGACAAACGCCCTGCGTATAACTCCGGATAGCCGCCCCCCAGGTACAGGCCATGGAGGTTTTCCGGCAGGGTCTTGTCCGCCAGAGGGCTGAAGGGCACCAAGTGCGCACCCATTTCCGCCAGCATTCCCAGGGAATCCTCGTAATAGAAGCAGAAGGCCTTGTCCCGGGCAATCCCGATCCGCACCGGCTCCTTTTGAGGCAGAGCCACCGGTGTATACTCCACCGCCGCTGCTCCCTTTGCCAGGGCGATCAGGCCGTCCATATCCAGGCTTTTCTCCGCCTGGGCTGCCAGAAGCTGCATTTTCTCCTTCAAATCCGCCACTTCTCCGGCGGTGACCAGACCCAGATGGCGGCTTTCCAGGGCGCACCGGGGCATTTCCGGCAGGAAGCCGTAGGCACGGATTCCGAACCGTTTCTCAATTTCCGCCGCCAGAGCAGGATAAGTCATGGCCGTGCACCGGTTCAGAATCACGCCCTGAATCCGATTGTCCGGGGCAAAGTCCAGAAAGCCCTGGATGGTAGCCAGGGCAGACAAGGCTGCGCCTCTGACCCCCACCACCAGCACCACCGGGCTGTTGGTCACCCGGGCAATTTCATAGGTACTGCCCTTGGCGGTGGTCAGTCCCACGCCGTCATAGTAGCCCATGACGCCCTCAATCAGGCTCACATCCCGGTCTTCCCCGTTTTTTGCCAGCAGGCAGTTCAGGGTGTTCTCCGGGAAAAAATGCAGATCCAGATTGGCGCACTTCGCGCCGATAATCCGGCTGTGGAACATTGGGTCAATATAATCCGGGCCGCACTTGAAGGCTCCGGTTTTCAGGCCTCGGTTCACCAGCGCCTGCAAAAGCGCGCAGACCGCGGTGGTTTTGCCGCAGCCGCTGTTGGTTCCGGCCAGCACCAGCCGTGGGATTTGCCGCTTCATAACCGCTACCTCCTTCTCCTGATACTATTTCCTGATTAAAATCTTAATTTTAATCAGGAAGGCATCGCCTGAAGGCGCTGCCTGTTTTGTGATTTATAAGGAAAGAAATCACAAAACAAGTCTCATATGAACTCCATGCCCTTCAGGCAATTAAAATCTTTTTTAAAGATTTTAATTGGAGTTCAGTATAAACGCCAATGTACTATTCCGAAAAAAGCACCAAAAAGCCTCTGCATATTCTATCATGCAGAAGCTGAAAAGTCCATGATTATCTCCCTTTCCAAGGATGTAAGCCGGGTGTCGGCTGGGCAAGGCCGGCACCCGGTGGTTGTGTTCCGGCGGTTCTTGGGCAATCAACCGCTTGAAGCCGGGGCTGCCGCCAAGGGGAGGAACAGCAAACTTCCGGCCCAGCATCAAAAAAGCCGCGGCGAACCCAGCATGGATTCGCCGCGGCCGTTTTTCCGCTGACTCACAACATCCGCCTGCCCCTAATCACGGAGGCAAACGTATGATTCACGCACAAAGCAGGTCTCCTGACTTACGCATCCCCAACCCGCCCCGGCCTTCTCAGGACTGCTCCCAATGACCGGCTTTCGCCATGTGACGGGTCTCCGCGCATACAGTGGCGGTACCGTTCCGGATTCTCACCGGATTCACTATTCTCCGAGGCTCCCGGAAGGGATGACCCCGGCACTCCAGCGTATTCTCATGGCGTTAGCATACTCTATTTTTCCCGGTTTGTCAATAGCCGGCCACAGGATTTGGAGCCTCTTTGCCTAGGGAAGCTCTGATTAAATCCGCGAGAGCTGGCAGCGAGAGATTTTGTTTCCAGACAAGATTCGGAAAACGGAGGAATACTGGATGTATTTCCCGTTTTCCGAACCGCAGTCTGGGAGCAAAAGATCCGCTGTCCAGCCGAAGGGGATTTATTCAGAGTTTCCCTAAATTTTCCCGGGCGGTGGACAGCATCAGCTTAATCCGGTTCAGCTGATTGACCTCGCTGGCTCCTGGGTCATAATCCACGGCGGCAATGTTAGCCTGGGGATAGGCCTTCTTCAACGCCTTGATGACTCCCTTGCCCACCACATGGTTGGGAAGGCAGGCAAAGGGCTGGATGCACACAATGTTGGGCACCCCGGTCTTAATCAGCTCAATCATCTCACCGGTGAGGAACCAGCCTTCGCCGTACTGATTGCCGATGGACAGGAAGGGCTTGGTCTGCTCGGCAATGGCTTCAATGGGCATGGGGGCCTCAAAACGCTTGCTGGCCTCCAACGCCTCCAGAGCGGGCTTTCGGATCTGGCGGATGAACTTCACCGCCGTATCCGCAATCAGATCGCCGGATTTCTTGGCTCCCAGGAACTCGGTCTTGTACTTGCCGTTATAGAAGCTGTAGTTCATAAAGTCCATCAGATCGGGAACCACCGCCTCGGCTCCCTCCCGCTCCAGCAGCTTCACCAGATGGTTGTTTGCCAGAGGCATGTACTTGACGAGAATTTCGCCGACCACGCCCACCCGGGGCTTTTTCAGAGTCTCGTCAATGGGGAAATTGTCAAAATCCGCCACGATCTGGGCGCAAAGGGTCTTGTAATTCCAGGTGCTGTCGGCACCGGTGAGCTCGGCGATGCAGATATCCCGCCACTTGGCGTGGAGCGCATTGGCGGAGCCGGGGGTTTTCTCATAAGGCCGCACCCGGTACAGGCAGCGCATGAGCAGGTCGCCGTAGACGCAGCCCTTTACCAGATCCTTGATGAGGCTGGGAGACAGATGGAAGCCCTCGTTTTTCTCCATGCCGTTGGCGTTGAGCGAAATCACGGGGATGTGGCTGAGACCCGCCTTTTCCAGGGCTCTGCGGATGAAGGCCACATAGTTACTGGCCCGACAGCAGCCGCCGGTCTGGGTCATCATAACGGCCAGGTGATCGGTGTCATATTTGCCGGAGAGGATGGCCTGCATGATCTGCCCCACCACCGTAATGGAGGGGAAGCAGGCGTCGTTGTTGACGAATTTCAGACCCATGTCGATGGCCTGCCGGTTGTCGTTATCCAGCAGAACGATATTGTAGCCGTGCTTGCGGAACACCGGCCCCATGATGTTGAAGTGGATGGGACTCATCTGGGGAGCCAGAATGGTGTAGCCCTCCTTATTCATCTCCTTGGTAAACTCCCGGCGCTCATAGGCAATGGGTGCGGGGACCGCCTCGATGTGCTTCTCCCGGCGCATATCCATGGCGGCAAGCAAAGAGCGAATCCGAATACGGACGGCACCCAGGTTGTTCACCTCGTCGATTTTCAGCAGGGTATAGAGCTTGTTGCTTTTTTCCAGAATTTCGGAAACCTGGTCGGTAGTCACCGCGTCCAGGCCGCAGCCGAAGGAATTGAGCTGGATCAGCTCCAGGTCGTTTCGCTTTGCCACAAACTGAGCCGCGCTGTACAGCCGGGAATGATAGACCCACTGGTCAACCACCCGGATGGGCCGCTCCGGCTCAAAATCAATGGGCAGGCTGTCCTCGGTGAACACCGTCAGACCGTAGGAGGAAATCAGCTCCGGAATACCGTGGTTGATTTCCGGGTCAATGTGATAGGGCCGTCCTGCCAGGACAACGCCTCGGCCTCCGGCTTTTTCCATTTCCGTCAGCCGCTTCAGGCCCTCCACCCGGATGTCCGCCTTGGCGTTCAGCTGCTCTTCCCAGGCCTTATGGACTGCGGCACGGACTTCTTTCGCGGGAATGCCCCACTCCTCGGCGGCGGTTTTCACCAGCCGGTCGGCGGCGGTCTTTTCACTGGTAAAGGCAATGAAGGGGCGGATGTAGTGCACGTCCCCGTCACTGATGGCCTCCACATTGTTTTTCAGGTTCTCCGCGTAGGAAACCACAATGGGGCAGTTATAGTGGTTCTGCGCCTGCTTTGTCTCCTGGTGCTCATAGAACACACAGGGGTGGAAAATGGTCTTGATGCCCTGGTCAATGAGCCACTGGACATGACCGTGGGAGAGCTTTGCCGGGTAGCACTCGGATTCCGAAGGAATGGACTCCATGCCCAGCTCGTAAATCTTCCGGGTGGAGAAGGGAGACAGCACCACCCGGAAGCCCAGCTCCCGGAAGAAGGTAGCCCAGAAGGGATAATTTTCGTACATGTTCAGCACTCTGGGAATGCCGATGACGCCCCGCTTGGCCTCTTCTTCGGACAGAGGCGGATAATCGAAGAGCCGCTGACGCTTGTAGAGTACCAGATTGGGAGCCTTCTCCTTCTTATCCCCGCCGCCGGCACCCTTCTCGCACCGGTTGCCGCTGATGTGCTTCCGACCACCGGGGAACTTATTCACGGTGAGCATACAGTTGTTGGAGCAGCCGCCGCAGCGCACAGAGGTGGAGGTATAGGACAGGTTCAGAATATCATCCAGAGGCAGCATGGTGCTTTCCTGGCCGGTGTAGTGGCTTCTGGCAACCAGAGCCGCGCCGAAAGCACCCATCAGGCCGGAGATATCCGGACAGGTGGCGTCCACCCCGGAGATTTTCTCAAAGGCTCGAAGCACCGCCTGGTTGTGGAAGGTGCCGCCCTGGACAACAATGTGCCGCCCCAAATCCTCCGGGGATGCCAGCTTGATGACCTTGTACAGGGCATTTTTGATGACGGAGTAGGCAAGACCCGCGGAGATATCGGAGACGGAGGCTCCCTCCTTCTGGGCTTGCTTGACGTTGGAATTCATGAACACCGTGCACCGGGTACCCAGGTCTACAGGGGCTTTGGCAAAGAGCGCCTCCTTGGCAAAGCCCTCGGCGGTAAAGCCCAGAGAGGTAGCAAAGTTCTCAATAAAAGAACCGCAGCCGGAGGAACAGGCCTCGTTCAGAAGGATGGTGTCCACCGTGCCGTTTTTCAGCTTGATGCACTTCATGTCCTGACCGCCGATATCCAGCACGCAGTCCACCTCCGGGTCAAAGAAGGCCGCGGCGGTGGTGTGGGCAATGGTCTCCACCACCCCCTCATCCAGGGAGAAGGCGGCCTTCAGCAGAGCCTCGCCGTAGCCGGTGGAGCAGGCGCGAACGATTTTCGCCTTTTCCGGCAGCAGCCGCTTGAGTTCCGACACCGCAAACTGAGCGGTAGAAATGGGATTGCCCTGATTGCCCCGGTAGAAGTGATAGAGAAGCTGGCCGTCCTCGCCGATCACCGCCAGCTTGGTGGTGGTGGAGCCGGCATCGATGCCCAAAAAGCATCTGCCTTCGTAGGAAGTCAGATCGCCCTTGCCAACAACGGCCTGGGCGTGGCGAGCCTGGAAGGCGTCAAAATCCGCCTGATCCCGGAATAGGGGCTCCAGCCGGGGCATTTCGAAGCTGACAGCTACGCCCTTTTCCAGTCGGCTCACCAGCTCGGACAGCACCGCGGCTTCTCCGTCCTTGGCCTCCAGCGCTGCGCCCATGGCGGCGAACAGATGGGAGTTCTCCGGATCCACGGTGGTCTCCGGGGTCAGCTTCAGGGTGCGGATAAAGGCCGCCTTCAACTCCGTCAGGAAGTGCAGGGGGCCGCCCAGGAAGGCCACAGTACCCCGGATGGGCTTGCCGCAGGCAAGGCCGGAAATGGTCTGATTCACCACCGCCTGGAAAATGGAAACCGCCAGATCAGCCTGGGTGGCACCCTCGTTGATGAGAGGCTGGATGTCGGTTTTGGCGAACACGCCGCACCGGGCGGCGATGGGGTACACCCGCTGGTAATGCTTCGCCGCCTCATTCAGGCCCGTGGCGTCGGTTTGCAGAAGAGAGGCCATCTGGTCGATGAAGGAGCCGGTGCCGCCGGCGCAGACGCCGTTCATCCGTTCCTCCAGGCCGCCCTTGAAATAAATGATCTTGGCATCCTCGCCGCCCAGCTCGATGGCCACGTCCGTCTGGGGGGCTGCGGCTTTCAGGGCAGTGGCCACCGCCACCACCTCCTGGACAAAGCCGATATCCAGGGCTTTCCCCAGATTGATGGCACCGGAACCGGTGATGCGCAGACGCAGACAGCAGTCGCCCAGCTGCTGCTTTGCCTCCATCAGGAGGGATTTCAGGGTTTCCTGGGTATGGGCATGATGACGGCGGTACTGTCCAAACAGGAGCGTACCGTCGTCATCCAGAATCACAAGCTTTACAGTGGTAGAACCGATATCAATACCGGCGCGATAGGTATTCATGATTTACCTCTCTTTTCTGTAGCATAGGAAATAAACAAATGGGCACAAAAGCAACGCGCCCAGAACATCACAGGCGGAATGCTGCTTGAGGAACATGGTGGAGGCGCAGATGAGCACCGCCAGCAACGTCAGCAGCGTCAAAGGAAGGGGCTTTTTCAGTCTCTCGGTATGGGCGGCAGCCGCCACCGCCGCAAAGGCCGCCAGCACATGTTCTGAGGGGAACACGTTGGTAGGCGTGTCCACCGCGTAAATCAGACCCACGATTTGGCTGAACAGGTTGTCTCTGGGGAATACCGCCGGGCGCAGCTGTTGGCAGCTGGGATAGACCAGGAAAATCACTGTGGAGATGGACATGCCGATGCACAGGAATTTGCTGTACCGGCGGAACGTATCCCGGTCGTACAGGAGGGTATACAGGTGCACCCCCACGATGAGAAAATACCAACTCGCGTAGAAGACAATGAAGCCCTCCTGAAAGGGAATCCAGTCGTCCAGGAAGCAGTGCATCACATGATAGGTCTGGGCCGGGTTCCAGTGCTCCACCAGAAAATAGCGAAGCAGATAGACCGGCCAGAACAGCAGCCACCACAGGTGGCGATACTGCGGCTCGTTGATTCGGCTCAGGCGGAAGCCGCGCAGATCCGTCTCAGGCGTTGGAAAGTGCATGGGGGAGTACTCCTTTGGTAGGGAAGCTCTGATTCAATCCGCAAGAGCTGACAGCGAGAGATTTTTCTCCAGGCGAAGATTTTGAAAGCGGAGGAATACTTCGCGTACCCGCAAGGGGTATGCCGCATCCGTAAGCCAGCTTGCGCTGGCAACGGCTGCGCTATATTTCCCGCTTTCAAAACCGCACGGATGGGGAAAAAGATCCGCTGCTCAGCCGAAGGGGATTGATTCAGAGTTTCCCTGAAATTATTTCCGGCGAATCCGGGTTTCCAGCTCCGCCTGCATTTCCCGCAGGGACTCCGCCAGAGGACGCTCCGTGCGGAAGGGGCGGAAGAAATGATACTTGAGAGAGCGTTCCTCCCGCTGCTGCCGGATGTGGGTTTTCAGTGCCTCGTAGCGCACAATCACGTCGTTGTCCTCGGCGAACTTCTTCAGCTTCACCACCAGCTGGGCAGAATTCACCACGTCAATGATAAAGACGCCAAAGAACATGCCGATAAAGAAGGAGAAGGCCAGATTCCGGGACAGCCAATCCAGGCCATCCAGGATGTAGGGGTGGATCAGGAAATAGTAGAGAGCCCCCAGAATTGCCCAGAAGAAGGAGAACAGCGGGCAGATAATGCCCTGGACATTGCCCCAGAGATCAGAGTAATCCCACAGCCGAACCTTCAGAAATTTCAGGCAGAACAGACCCGCCACATACTCCACAAGGGTCATGCCGATGGCCATGGCGATGAAGAGCACCACCTTATTCCAGAGGGGATCGGAAATCAGGCTGAATTTCTCCAACGATGCCAGCAGGTACAGCACACACAGGCCAAAGCCGTAAATTGGAAGATAGGGGCCGGTGCAGAAACCCGGGTTAACCAGCTTATCCGGATGCTTGACAATGTTGCGGAACCACAGCTCCAGCAGCCAGCCAAGGCAGGAGCCCACGAAAAAAAGATAGGCCAGGGACAGCATGAGACTCATAATAACCTCTCCTTGGTAGGTAAAATACAAATAAATGATGAACGTTCGGGGAACAATTTATGACTGGTTTGTGAACATTTGGCATTTATCTTTTCGGATAACTGTCCTTATTCCTGCTCCTCGTCCTTAGGCTTCCGATACATCTCCGGCAAACTTCCCTCACCGCCCATCATGGCCGTCATCTCCTCAATGCGCTCCACCGGGAAGGGCGGGTTGGCAAGGGGCCGCATGGCGATGGACATAAGCTTCATGGGATTGTCATCTGCCAGCACCCGATTGGAGCTAAGCTCTCCGCACCGCTTGCACCGGTGGATGATGGCCCACTCCCCTTTTCCCCGAACCCACACCGCGACAGGCTCCATGATGCCGCCGCAGTCGGACTCCCGGTCGCCGGGCTCAATGTCCACATGCAGGGAACAAAGGCAGTTGGGGCAGTGGTTCCGATGATCGCTTCCGGCTCCCGCCGGAACCACCAGTCGGCCACAGTTTTTGCAGGTGAAGCTCTCCTCGCAGGCATGGGTCTTATAGTAACCTTTTTCGTACTGTCTGCGCTTATTTTCACGATTCATAGCAGGTTTCTCCCATTTCTATTGTTTCTCTAACATTATATCGAACCGGCGGAAAATGTCAAGACTGCCGCCGGTATTCCATTGACACAGGCTCCCTTTTCGGATATACTGAACGCAGGCAAGAACATCCGTAAATCTACACAAAGGAGAATACCTATGAAAATTACCAAGGATATCCGCTATGTGGGCGTTAACGACCATCAGGTAGACCTGTTTGAGGGACAGTATGTGGTTCCCAACGGCATGTCTTACAATTCTTATGTGATTCTGGACGAGAAGGTGGCCGTTATGGACACCGTGGATCGGAATTTCACGCACCAGTGGCTGGACAATCTGCAAACCGTTCTGGACGGCCGGAAGCCCGACTATCTGGTGATTCAGCACATGGAGCCGGATCATTCGGCCAACATTATGAACTTCCTGAAGGTCTATCCCGAGGCCACGGTGGTTTCCTCCGCCAAGGCCTTCACCATGATGAAGCAATTCTTCGGCGACGATTTTGAGGGTCACCGGATTGTGGTCGGTGAGGGCGATACCCTGACCCTGGGCAAGCACACCCTGGCCTTCGTGGCCGCGCCTATGGTGCACTGGCCGGAAGTTATCGTGACCTACGACACCTGCGACAAGGTGCTCTTCTCCGCCGACGGCTTCGGCAAGTTCGGTGCGCTGGATATTTCCGAGGACTGGGCAGACGAGGCCCGCCGGTACTACATCGGCATCGTAGGCAAGTACGGCCCCCAGGTGCAGGCACTGCTGAAGAAGGCTGCCGGACTGGACATTTCCATCATCTGCCCCCTCCACGGCCCGGTGCTCACCGAGAATCTGGGCTACTACATCAACCTCTATGACATCTGGTCTTCCTACCGGGTGGAAAGCGAGGGAATTGTAGTGGCCTACACCTCCGTCTACGGCCACACCAAGGCCGCGGTGGAGCTGCTGGCTCAGAAGCTCCGGGAGAAGGGCTGCCCCAAGGTGGTGGTTCACGATCTGGCTCGGTGCGATATGGCGAAGGCCGTGGAGGATGCCTTCCGGTACGGCAAGCTGGTGCTGGCTACCACCACCTACAACGCCGACATCTTCCCCTTCATGAAGGAATTCATCCATCACCTGACCGAGCGGAACTACCGGAACCGCACCATCGGCCTGGTAGAAAACGGCACCTGGGCACCTCTGGCCGCCAAGGTGATGACGAAGATGTTCGAAGGCTGCAAGAACCTGACCTTCACCGATACCACCGTCCGGATTCTGTCCGCCCTGAATGAGGACAGCAAGGCGCAGATTGAGGCCATGGCCAATGAGCTGTGCCAGGACTATCTGGCGCAGCAGGATGCCACCGCCAACAAGAACGATCTGAATGCCCTCTTCAACATCGGCTACGGCCTGTATGTGGTCACCTCCAACGACGGCACCCGGGACAACGGCCTCATCGTCAACACCGTCTCCCAGGTCACCAACACCCCCAACCGGGTGGCCGTCACCATCAACAAGGCCAATTACTCCTATCACATCATCCAGCAGACCGGCATTCTGAACGTGAACTGCCTGGATGTTTCCGCCCCCTTCTCCGTGTTCCAGAACTTCGGCTTCCGCAGCGGACGGACGGCGGACAAGTTCGAGGGCATCGAGGAGCTGCGCTCGGACAACGGCCTGCGGTTCCTGCCCCGGTATGTCAACTCCTTCATGAGCCTGAAGGTGGAATCCGTTGTGGATCTGGACACCCATGGCATGTTCATCTGCTCCGTCACCGAGGCTCGGGTCATGTCCGACCGGCAGACCATGAGCTACACCTATTACCAGGACAATGTGAAGCCCAAGCCCGAAACCGAGGGCAAGAAGGGCTTCGTGTGCAAGGTCTGCGGCTGGGTCTATGAGGGCGACACCCTGCCCGACGACATTGTGTGCCCCCTGTGCAAGCACGGTGCCGCGGACTTTGAACCCATCGGTTGATCGACACGCAGAACAGCCTCCCTCGCGGGAGGCTGTTCATTTTGGTCAGCCAACCGAAAAACCGGGACTGCCGCATATTTTTGCGGTAGTCCCGGTATCTTAATCTCCGATTCCCAGCAGCCGCTGCCACCAGCTGCGCACAGGCTCCGGCTCCAGAAGCTTCACATGTCCGGCATACAGGAAGCACCGCTGACCCTCCCGGCTGGCCTCGTACCAGAGATTGCCCCGGGTGTTGAAGAGGCTTCCGTAAACCCGCAGGGTCTGCCCCGGCTCCAGCACCGCCAGCTCCTTGGACCACTCGTCGGTCTGGCCGCTGCAGGGCATACTCATCAGCTGGGTCTGACGCTGAACCTGCACCAGCTTGCCCTCGGAATAATGCTCCTGCTTGCCGCACAGGGCCAGATAGGAATCCAGGCGGCTGCTGTGGGTGTTGGCCAGCATGGCATCCACCGCATCGGGATTTTTATAAAGGGTGTACATCTCCGTGCGCAGAGCCTGCCGGTCGATGGTAATGGTTCCCACAAACCGGTCCGGGGCGAAGCCGTTGTAGCTGTCATAGCTGTCGTAATAGGTGGCCTGCAATAGCTTCCAGAACTCCCAGGCCGATCCGCCGCCGATCAGCGGGCAGCCCGCCGACCACATATACTTGCTGCCGCTGGTATGGTTGCTGGTGCGGGTGTGGATGTTAATGGAATCCGCCGGATGGGCGGTATAGCCCTCCGGGGTCATATAAATGGCGGGAATGGTGCCATCGTCATAGGCGCTTCGCATGTGCAGCGCCTCGTATTCGCCCTTATGAAAAACGGAATAGAGCTGATAGGTGCCGTCCAGAATGGTGGCAGGGCCTACGTCGCCGATTTTGGGCAGCGTCCAGGCGCCGTATTCCAGGGGTCTGTCCGGCAGGGTGCTGGCGTTGCTGTTGATGTAGGCAAGCTTCAGCTGCCCGTCCCCATCGCGGCGCAATACCACGCACACGGCAGACACCCGGTAATAGGACAGGTCGGACAGAATCGGGTCGTCCATATTGTCCGAGCAGCCGTCAAAGAGGAACACGGCGCAGTAGCCGCTGTCCAGAGCATCTATCACCGCTTGATTGGTACGCACATGGTAGTCGAGCATCCGCTCCACATAGACCCGGCTGGTCTTGTTCGTAATCCAGGTGCGAAGGCTTTTGTGAAAACCCGTCTGCTGGGTTTCGGCAGAGGCCGGAAGCACACAGATCAGCAGCAGCGCAAGACAGAGCGCTGCGGAAATGACTTTTTTCATAGGCTGAAACCTTTCCCAGGGTCTATCTCAAAGCCGGAAAGTTAACCAACGGCGAGGGATTCTCCCCCCTGACGAAGCCATTTTTTGCGGAAATACTTTGAAATAACAGTACCCAGCAGGTGGAAAAATCCGCTGTTTGGGCGTGTTGACGGTTTTCAGATAGGCCCTAATTGCTGACAGTTTACCATTTTTCTCCAGTGCCGTCAATCCCCGGAAGGAATTTCCTTTACATTCTCCCTGCCACTGTGTTATAATTTCCCCAAACAATAAGGAGAGTACCGCCCATGCGCAATCTTTACGATACCGAAGAATTCGAAAACGCCTATACCTATTTGGGGCACGACTTGGGTGCCTTCTGGACGGAAAGTCAGACCGTCTTCCGTCTCTGGGCACCTACCGCCCGGGAGGTGACTCTGCTTCTATACCGGGACGGTCTGGGAGGCGAACCCCTGGCCAGTCAGCAACTCCACCCGGAGAAAAACGGCACCTGGATTGCCCGGCGGATGGGCAACCTCAAGGGTCTGTACTACACCTACCTGGTGAACGTGGACGGCCAAGCCAAAGAGGCCTGCGATCCCTACGCCAAGGCTGTCGGAGTCAACGGCCAGCGGGCTATGGTCATCGACTTGCAGGAAACCAATCCGGCGGGCTGGACAGAAGACCGCTCCCCTTTCCGTGGCAAAGGCATCACGGACGCGGTGCTCTATGAGCTGCACATCCGGGATCTTTCCATGCACCGCTCCTCTCACATTCAAAATAAGGGGAAGTACCTGGGTCTGGCAGAAACCGGCACCCACACCCGGGGCGGCCATGCCACGGGTCTGGATCACATCCGGCAGCTGGGCGTGACCCATATCCACCTGCTGCCTGTGTTTGACTTTGGCTACACCGATGAAAGCAGCTCCCAGCCCCAGTACAACTGGGGCTATGACCCGGTGAATTTCAACGTCCCCGAAGGCTCCTATGCCACGAACCCCTTTGACGGTGCCTGCCGGGTTCGGGAACTGAAGCAGACGGTGAAGGCCATCCACGATGCCGGGCTGAGCGTAGTCATGGACGTGGTATACAATCATGTCTACGACCGGGACGGCTTCTGCTTCAACCAAATCGTCCCGGGATATTTCAGCCGGGGCACCAGCAACGGCTCCTGCTGCGGCAACGACACCGCCTCCGAGCGGAGCATGGTACGAAAATACATTGTGGATTCCGTAAACTACTGGGCGGACGAATATCACATTGACGGCTTCCGGTTTGACCTGATGGGATTGCTGGACATCGCCACCGTCAATCAAATCGTTCAGACGGTGAAAAGCCGCCACCCCCATGTGATCTTCTACGGCGAGGGCTGGCAGATGAACACCAGTCCTGTCCGTCCCGGCACGGAGCTGGCTACCCAGTATCATTCCTCCCTGACACCGGGAGTTTCCTTCTTCTCCGACACCTGCCGGGATTTGCTTCGGGGCTCCATCTTTGACAGCCGGGCTCCCGGCTTTGTCTCCGGGGCAATCTGCGACAAAAATACGCTGAACGCCTGCTTCCTGGGGCTTCCCCACTGGGCCTGCCAGCCGGAGCAGAGCGTAAACTACGTCTCCTGCCACGACGACTACACCCTTTTCGACCGGCTTGCCCTGGTAAATCCCGACGCCCCTCGGCAGACGCTGATTCGTCAGAACCGGCTGGCGGCGGCCTTCGTGTTTTTGTCCCAGGGCGTGCCCTTCCTCCAGGCCGGGGAAGAAATCCTCCGCACCAAGCCAAAAGGCCGTGGGAAATTCGACGACAACAGCTACCGCTCCCCGGATCGGGTGAACGCCATCCGCTGGGATACTCTGGAAAGCCCGGAATATCAGGAGGCCCTGGCTTATTATAAAGGTCTCATTGCCTTCCGGAAGGCGCACGAAGGTCTGCGCCAGACCGGACGGGAGGCGGTTCAAGCCAGCGTTTTCCCGGTGGAAACCGGAAATCCCAAAGCGGTATGCTACCGGGTTGAGGATCGGTATCACAGCATTCTTGCCATTTTCAACGCCGATGACCAGCCCCTGACCATGACCTTACCGGATGGAACCTGGGATGTGAACATCCACGACGGTGCCGCCGGAACCGTCCCTCTGTTCACCGCCCAGGGACAGGTCACCGCCCTCCCCTGCTCCGCCTCGGTGCTCACCCAAAAAAAGCCGGTGGATGTGGTGGCCGCCCTGATCTGGGAGAAGGACAGATTTCTGATCTGCCAGCGGCCTGCCCACAAAACCCGGGGACTGCTCTGGGAATTTGTAGGCGGCAAGGTAGAGCCGGGAGAGACCCCTGCCCAGGCTCTGACCCGGGAGTGCGCCGAGGAGCTGGCCGTCCAGGTGGACGTGGGCAGTCGGTTCTTTCAGGAATTCCACGACTATCCGGATATGCTGATTCGCCTGACCCTGTTTCACTGCACCATTGCCTCCGGAGTGCCCCAGCTGCTGGAGCACAAGGCTCTGCGCTGGATCCGGCCGGAGGAAATTCCGAGCTACGAATTCTGCCCGGCGGACGTGAACGTGCTGGCTCAAATTCGCAGAGAATACGAAGGCCGTCCGCCGCTGTGAGGCAATTTGCACGAAGGGTCACAAAGAAAGATTGACAGATGCCGTCAGCTTGACTATAATATAGGTATGAGAACTGTACCAGGAGGTAAGCATTATGGAAAAAAAGATCATCACCATCAGCCGTGAGTTCGGTTCCGGCGGACGCTCCGTAGGTCACATGGTGGCAGAGCGTCTGGGCATCCCCTTCTATGACAAGGAGCTGGTTGACCAGATCGCCGTGGAGTCCGGCTTTGCGCCGAAGTTCGTGGAGGAAAACGGCGAGCACTCCCCCGGCAGCAGTCTGTTCTCCTATGCCTTTGCCCCTCAGGGGATTCCGGGAGTTATGAACGGCCTGTCCACCGCGGATTTCCTGTGGAACATTCAATGCAGCGTGATTTTGCAGCTGGCGGAGAAGGGTCCCTGTGTCATCGTAGGCCGGAATGCGGACTACATTCTGAAGGATCGGCCTGACGCGCTGCACACCTTCATCTGCGCGGACATGGCCTTCCGGGCGGACCGGATCGTCCATCGCTACGGCGAGTCCGACAAGAGCCCCGAGGCCCGGCTGAACGAGAAGGACAAGCGGCGCAAGGTAAACTACCAGCACTATACCGGCCGCACCTGGGGTCAGGCTCAGAACTATGACATCTGCCTGGATTCCGGCACCCTGGGCATCGATCAGTGCGTGGACATCATCTGCGGCATTGTGGAAAAATCCAAAAAGCAGGATTAAAACGACAGAACGCCCCGATTTCCGGAGAAATTCCGGAAATCGGGGCGTTTTTGTACGTTGGCGCAAAAAGGCTCCCCTTGCTGATCAAGGGTGGTGCTCCGCGCAGCGAATTTGAAATATAAATGACTGCCGGTGGCAGTCATACCATAATTCGTGCTGCCCCAGTGCGCACACTGGGGCTGAGGGGATCAGAACTTCCATCTTTCCGGGCATAGTCAACAATCGCACCTTTACAATCCCTCAGTCACAGCCTTCCGTGAGACGGCTGTGCCAGCTCCCTTTACACAAGGGAGCCGGGGTGCTCCCGCACCAGTGCGTTTTTCGGTGTTTCTCAGAAAGAACAGAGAATTATACCACATTCCCACTGGTTTGCAATGACATGCTATAACGAATCAGCCCCGGCCGGTTGGCCGGGGCTGATTTTACAAGAATCAATACTGAACGGGCTTGATGTGCCAGATTTCCTCGGCGTACTGACGAATGGTACGGTCGGAGGAGAACTTGGCAGCGGAGGCGACGTTCTCCAGGCACTTTCTGCCGAAGGCCATCCGGTCGGCATAGTCCCGGTTGGCACGGAGCTTGGCTTCCACATAGGAATCGTAGTCCAGCAGCAGCCGATACTGGTCGGAATTCTGACCCCAGTCCAGCAGAGCGTGGAAGAGGTTACGCAGACCGTCGTCGGTGGGCACGGTGCCGTCCACCAGGGTATTGATGGCACGGCGCAGATCGGCATTGGAATCATAGATGCCCCGGGGATAGTAGGAGCTTCTGCCCTCGTTGATCTGCTCCACGGTGTGGCCGAAGATATACTCGTTTTCCATACCGGCTTCCTGGGCAATTTCCACATTGGCGCCGTCCAGGGTACCCAGAGTCACCGCGCCGTTGAGCATCAGCTTCATGTTGCCGGTGCCGGAAGCCTCGGTGCCGGCAGGAGAAATCTGCTCGGACACATCGGCGGCGGGGATGATATGCTCGGCGTAGGAGCAGTTGTAGTTCTGAACGAAGACCACACGCATCTTGTCGGCCACGGCGGGATCGTTGTTGATCATCCGAGCCACCCGGTTGATATACCGGATTACGGACTTGGAATCCATATAGCCGGGAGCGGACTTGGCACCGAAGATGAAGGCGGTGGGCTGGAAGTCGGGCAGGCGGCCCTCCTTCAGCCGGAAGTAGATGTCCACAATGGACAGGATATTCATCAGCTGCCGCTTGTACAGATGCAGACGCTTGACCTGCACGTCGAACAGGAAGTCCGGGTTCAGCATCACGCCCTCATGCTTGGCAATGACGCTGCACAGCTGCTCCTTCTTCTTGCGCTTGATGGCATTGAACTGCGCCACAGTCTCATCGGTAATCTGGGTTTTCATGCCGTCAATCAGATCCAGATTCTTCAGGAAGTCGCCGTCCACATGCTGATGAATCAGCTCGGTAAGCTCCGGGTTGCACAGACCCAGCCACCGGCGGGGGGTAATGCCGTTGGTCTTGTTCTGGAACCGCTCGGGATAGACCTGATACCAATCCTTAAACAGGTCGTCCTTCAGAATCTGGGAGTGGATCTCGGCAACGCCATTGACATAGCTGCCCACATATACGGACAGGAACGCCATATGGGCCACATTGTCCCGGACAATGAAGAGATTCGGATGCTCGCTCTTCAGCTTGGCATCGATCTGGCAGATGATGTCCACAATGTCAGGCACCACGGAGCGCAGCAAATCCAGAGGCCACTTCTCCAGAGCCTCGCCCATAACGGTGTGGTTGGTGTAGGAGAAGGTCTTCTGCGCCACGGCAAAGGCCTGGTCAAAGCTCATGCCCTCCTGCTCCAGCAGGCGAATCAGCTCCGGGATGGACATGGCCGGATGGGTATCATTCAACTGCACGGCATAGAACTCGCCAAAGCGGCTCAGATCGTTGCCGTGGGCAATCTTGTAGATGCGCAGCATATCCTGCAGGGAAGCGGAGGACAGAACGTACTGCTGCTTGATGCGCAGACGCTTGCCGTCCCAGGTGGAGTCGTTGGGATACAGCACCCGGGTGATGTCCTCGGCCTTGTTCTTGGCGTCCAGCGCCCGGAGGTAATCCTGACTGTTGAAAGCGTCGAAGTTCAGCTCCTCCTCGGCCTCGCACTGCCACAGGCGCAGAGTGCCCACATTCTGGGTGCCGTAGCCGATGACGGGCACGTCATAGGGCACCGCCAGGACGGTGTGATCGGGGAAGTGAATCTTCACGGTGTGGTTGTACCGGCGGTAGGACCAGGGATCGCCGAACTTGGTCCAGTCGTCGGCCTTCTCCACCTGGTTGCCGTTGCCGTCAAAGCTCTGCTTAAAGAGGCCGAACTTGTAGCGCAGGCCGTAGCCGGACAGAGGAATGTCGCAGGTTGCGGCGCTGTCCAGGAAGCAGGCAGCCAGACGACCCAGGCCGCCGTTGCCCAGGGCATCGTCCTCGATGTCCTCCAGAACAGCCAGGTCAACACCCTGCTGAGCAAAGAGCTTCTTCATCTCGTCCAGAATGCCCAGGTTGAACAGGTTGCTGTAAACCAGCCGACCAATCAGATACTCGGCAGAGAAATAGTAGGCCTTGCGTTCATGCAGACGGGTCTTCTTGGCACTGCTCCAGTTGTCGGAGATGGCCATCATCACCGCCTGACCCAGTGCCTCATGGAGTTCCTGGGGGGTGGCGTCCTTCAGGGCTACGTCAAAATTGTACTTCAGCTGGGCTTCCGTCCACTTGAGAATATTCCTGCAATTCAGGTTAGTCATTGGCTATGCCTCCATCATATCGGCGGGAAATCCGCCTGTTTTTCAAACCGCCACGCGGTTGCTGTCAAACTTTGCGGAAGGGGGAAACCGTACCTGTTCATTCAAGAAGGAAACGTTTCCATTCATTCCGCACCAGTATAGAATACTGATATTTTTCAAGTAAAACCCATCAAAGATAGAACAATTTTTCTATTTTTGGCACTTTGTTCAAAGTATCCCCGAAAAAGCGGGGACTAAACATGTCGCCCATTGGTCAAATATCCCTTAAACCGGGTTCTTTTGGATTGACAGCCCCCCTGGGGAATTGATATAATAAGAAAGTAAAAAGGAGGCGACCCCTATGGCAAAACAGCTATGCCCCAGCTGCGGAAAGCCCTACAACGGGAAAAAATGCGGCAACTGCCTGTACGAGCACTTTACGGAAGAAATCGCCCACGGGTTCCATACCCATGAAGGAGAGCCCCTGGTCATTGAAGGAACCAAGCGAAAGCCCATTCCTGTCAAGGATCCCTTCGGCTGTGACCGAAGACCCCAGTCTCATCGGCAGGATCGAAAAAGTCGCCAGGCGGAAAAGAACCCGGTGGGCAAGGTTCTCGGAATGGTCATCGCCATTATCGTTTTGACCAATGTGGCGCTGGGTCTATTCGGCAGCTTCGCGGCTCGGGGGATTTTGTCCGGCAGCTCCCGTCAGCCAGAGGAAGCCCCGGGTGGCTATGACACCGTTCTCTTTTCCGATGAGGATGTCACCATCACCGCCCTGGACAGCGAGCTTCGGGCTCCGGGGGACGGAATGTCCCTGGCGATTCGCAACGACACCGATCAGGATCTGGTGGTATACACTCAGGAGCTGCTGGTCAACGGCTATCTGCTGCCTGACGCTGGCTTTTACTGCGATCTGCCCAAACACAGCACCTCTGTCAGCACCCTATATCTGGACTCCCAGTACCTGAAATACACCGGTTCCGACACGGTGGAAAATATGACCTTTTCCCTGATGTTCTGCGACGCCAACGACTATACGGAGGTATTTGAGATTGGCCCCATGGAGGCGGAAGCGGAGGAAGTGTCCGTTGCGCCTTCTGCGGAGGCAGCCTCTGCGGAGCTTCTCTATGACCAGGACGGGCTGATGATCTCCTACCTTGGTTTTACGCCGGATGCCTACGACGGGGATTCCCTGAACAACCTGGTATTCTGTCTGGAAAATACCACCGACAACGAAATCAGCGTCTGCACCGCAGCGTGCACGGTCAACGGTCAGGATGAGTCCGGACTTTCCCTGTATGTGGAGATCCCGGCTCACACCAAGGCCATCGGCCGGATGTACATGAACCTGGAAGAGGAGATGACTCTGGCGGGAATCCAGGATTTGTCCGTGAGCCTGCAAGCTTACGTTCCTGCGGAGGGGATCGACGGCGGCCTCCGGGCTGTGGACATCGGGCCTCTGGAGATTCCGATTCACGGGCAGTAAGAAGGGAACACAACGCCGGCAGCGGTTTTTGCCGTAATCGATAGCAGTGTTTCGTTTTCCAAAACTCGTAGGGGACGATGCCCACATCGTCCCGCCACAATACCATCGATATCCGAAAACGGGGCGATGAGGGCATCGCCCTCTACAAATTCCGAATCGGTTCTCGCAATAACATACTACATGCAAAAGCAACCCCCTGGGGCGCAAGGCGAACCCAGGGGGTAAAACTATACAGTTTAATCGGAAACTTCCGCTTCGGTGATGGCGCGGATGAGCTTCTTCTCCTTGGCGGTGTCGAAGCGCATGACGCTGTGGGTCTGGCCGTCCTTATAGATATCCACCATATCGCCCCAGCCCTCCATAGGCACGGTAGCTCCCTTGATCTTCAGCTCGGAGAAAATAGGAAGCACTCTGGCTGCCAGCTTGGTCACATCGGTGGGTGTCATAGTCGTGCTGACCATAGGTAGCAGAATATCAATCCACTTGTTCAGATCGGCAATGGAACGATAGCGGAACTTCTCCAGCAGAGCCTCCACCACCTTGCGCTGACGCTCGGTACGCTTGATATCGCTTTCGGAGTCGCCGGCGGCCTTGCGCATCCGGGCATAGGACAGAGCCTCCATGCCCTGGAGCCGCTGAACGCCCGGCTCAATGGTACGCTTGACGTACAGGGTGTCCTTGTTCAGATAGTCCGCCTCAGCCTGGGTCAGGTCGATGTCCACGCCGTCAATGTAGTCGATCATCTTGATAAAGCTGTCAAAGCTGACCTCCACATTGTAGTCCACCTCAATGCCGAAATTGTCCTTCAGGCAGATGTTGGTCATCTCCATACCGCCGGCAGTGCCGCCGCCCCACTGATAGCCCAGGTTGTAGCAGACGGTGAACTTGGCTCTGCCGCACTGGTGGCCCTTATAATCCGGCAGCTTCACGAAGGAGTCCCGGAGGATGGACATACAGGTAATTTCCTTGGTATAGGTATTGATGGAAATCAGCATAGTGCTGTCCGCCATGGTCTCCTCTTCCCCGGCTCGGGCAGCCTGACCCACAAACAGAATGTTGACAATGTCGTCAGCGGTCATCTTAGGAACCGTTGCCTCGGTAGTTGCCTCCATGGTCTCCGCGGCTCCGGTCTCCGGCGGGCGGGTGACCTCATCCGTAGGCTCGGTGTAGGCATAGGTATCCTTGGGCAGCTCGATGATGTTCATCTTCTTCAGCTTGCTTTGCAGGTAGAGGTAGGCCGCACCGGCAAAAATCAGCAGCAGTGCCAGAATAACGGCAATGACAATCAGAAAAATCTTCAGCCCCTTTTTCTTCCCCGGCTGCTTGGGTTGCTTTGCCTGTTCAAAACGTCCATGATAGCTCATGTATATCCTCCTGATGGGTCATAGGTTCTTTTTTTCGATAATACGCTGGTTATTCTACCACGAAACGCTTTGAAATACAAGCTTTTTTTCTGGTCAATCAGTCCTTGGGCGGGGTGCGGGTGACGATACGGCAGAGCTTATTGGCAGCCCGGCGGGTAAACTCCCAGGCAAGGAGCCAGTCATAGCGCAGACGCCAGCGGTAAAGGATGGTATCCTTCATCCCCAGGGTCACGCCGGAGGGAGACGGACGCAGGTTGTTTTTCACCATCAGGTGGAGCTTTTCCGCCTCGAATCGGTACAGGGGCTTTTTCGTATACCGGGTAGACCAGTGAATCATCCGACCCCGATCCGTCTCCGGATGCCACTCGGTGGCGTAGCGGCAGGTACCCGTGAATAGGTCGCATTTCAGGGAGGTAACCTCCCAGGGAATGCCGTAGTTTTCCGGTGCGGCCTCCTGCACATGACAGCCGTTGGCGTTCATGGCAAGGCACAGCACCGGCTCGTCAGCGCAGGGGGCACAGAAATCCGGCCAGCGATATTTTTCGTAATTTGCGATTATTTTCTGACAGTCAGCATAGACGGCATCGCAGACCGAACCCTTCCGGATAAAGTACAGGCCGCCGTGGATGCTGGATTTTTGGGTAATCCGGGGAGCATAATCGCCGATGTCCGCCAAGCGGTACAGTCCCCGGTCGCTGTCCGCCGGAACATTGTAGCCCGCTCCGGAAACATCGTCAGCCCCGGCGAAAAAGTCCCAGAATTCGTTTAAGTCCCCATAGGCCAGGCAGTCTGCGTCAATGAAAATGGTTTCGTCAAAGGGAGCCAGCCGCAGAAGCTCGAACTTGTCGAAAAACGGCTTTCCCGTGGGAGTGAACACAATGGTCTGGTCAAAGCACTTCGTGTGCTCGTTTTCCCGGTCACACAGAATGGCGAAGGGCATGGGTTTTTCGCAAAGCAGCCGGTAGGACAGCAGCAGATTTTCCGCCAACTGGTAATACCAGTCAGTGCCGGTTGCGATGGTGATAAAGCCTCGGGTCATACAACATGCCTCCTAACGGCGGTTTTTTCTTCATTATAAGGCGTTTTCCTCGGAAAAGCAAGAAAAAAGCGGCTGCCTTCCACGCAGAAAGCAGCCTGTTCGTGCAATGACCTGTTCTTTCGGCAGTCTGAACCGTATTTCGTCAGCGTTTCCGTTTTCTCGGCCAGGCGCACAGCACCAGACCCAGGCCGGACAAGCCCGCACCCCAGAGGCCCAGGGTAAGTCTGCCGGAATCGGCTGTCCGGGGGCAGCCGGAAACGATAGGCGAAATGGCGGGACTTCGCTTCAAATCCCACTGCCCCTTGGTGGGAAGACGCAGCAGGAAGGGACGGAAGGGATAAAAGCCGTCGGTTCGCTCCGTCTGCCGAACCAGGTACAGCCCCGCCTCCAATCCCGAAAACACCGCCTGACCGTCCACATCCAGCAATAGCTCCCGTCCGGAGCCTGCCAGTTCGGAATAGTACATGGCCAGATTGTCGGACACCGCGTCCTGATAGCGCACGGTGCCCCCGCCGTAGTAATCCAGCACCCGATAGCCCTCGTCGGCGGGAGTGCCTACCTGATAGAGCGTCACCGCCCCGTTGGTCACCGGCAGCTCCCCGGTGTCCAGATCAATTTTCAGACTGCCCTGATTTTCCGCAGCCGCCGCAGGCTGGGTCAGCACCAGCACCAGTGCCAGCACCCAGAATACCCGTTTCATTGTCCCTCTCCCCTTTCGTATGGATGGTTCTATCATAACGAAAGGGGCGTGACGAAAGAAAGCGGAACGCCGCCGCGCTCCGCTTTCGTCTCCATTATTTTTAATCTGCCACGGGCACGGCCTTGACCTTCATCACCGTCTTCTGATAGAGGGCGATGCCTTTTGCCAGCACGTCCATGGCTCGCTCCAAGTCCTCCTGCTTGAGAACGTAGGCGATGCGCACCTCGTTAATCCCCTTGCCCGGGGTCTCGTAGAAGGGTGCGCCGGGGGCGAACATCACCGTGTCTCCATGGTCGTCAAACTTTTCCAGCAGCCAGTGCTGGAACTTGTCCGAATTGTCCACGGGCAGGCTTGCCATCAGATAGAAAGCGCCCATTGGCTCCTCCACCACCACTCCGGGAATGGCCCGGAGCTTCCGGATCACCGTATCCCGGCGAAGCTTGTACTCGGCCTTGCTGGCACGGAAGAAGGCAGGATCCACCTTGTACAGCTCCGCCGCGCCCACCTGATCTACGGTGGCCACGGACAACCGGCATTGGCAGAATTTCAGCAGTGCCGCCTGAAGTTCCTTGTTCCGGGTGACCACGCAGCCCACCCGGGCGCCGCAGGCGGAGAACCGCTTGGACACGGAGTCCACGATCACCAGGTTCTCATCGATATCCCGGAACCGAGCCATGGTGGGCACGCCGAATTTGTCGTCGTAGCAGAACTCCCGGTAGACCTCGTCGCAGATGAGGAACAGATTGTGTTTCTTGGCAATGTCCGCAATCATCCGCATTTCCGTCTCGTCCAGCACCACGCCGGTGGGGTTGCCCGGATTGGTAATGAGGATTGCCCGGGTGTTGGGGGTAATGAGGCTTTCGATCCGCTCCCGGTCGGCATAGCGGTAGCCCTCCCAGGGATTGGTGGGCAGTGCCCGGATGACACCGCCGGCGGCGTGGACGAAGGTGGTGTAGTTGGGGTAATAAGGCTCGGGGATGATGACCTCGGTGTAGGGATCCAAAATGGACAGGCAGGTGAAGAGCAGTGCCTCGCTGCCGCCGGTGGTCACCAGGATGTCGTTATCCTCCAGGGACACCCCCAGGGTGCCATAGTAGTTCCGGATGGCCTCAATGAGCTCCGGACGTCCGGGAGAGGCCTCATAGGCCAGAGTTTTGTCCGAAAACCCGTGCACCGCCTTGTAAAATTCCGGAGGCGTGGCAATGTCCGGCTGCCCGATGTTCAGATGATAAATTTTCTTCCCCGCCTTTTCCGCCTGGACGGCCAGAGGATGGAATTTGCGCATGGGAGAGGGTTCACAACGGTTTGCGTTTATGGAAATCTGCATACTTACCTCCACCGGCGGTTGCCAGACGCGCCGGATTTTTATATTCTTTCGTAATACGGCTGAGCTCACCGCCCAGAGCCGCAAGACAAATCAAGTTAGGAATGGCCATCAGGCCGTTGGCCACTTCCGAGAGCCGCCACACCGCCCGGGTGTCCAGCACTGCCCCCAACACCACCGCCAGCGACTGGGCGGCGACAAATCGGCGCTTGCCCCGCTCTCCCCAGAGGAAGGCGGCGAACCGGGTGCCATAGTAGCCCCAGCCAAGAATCGTGGCCGTAGCAAAGAGAATCAGGGCCGCCGTGAGAAGAACCCCCGCCCAGCTGCCATAGACCTGAGCAAAGGCCGCCTCCGTCAGTGCCCCGCCCACATCAGTCCCATAGGGAACGGGCACGCCGGTGACGAGAATCACCAGTGCCGTCAGGGTACAAATCAGGATGGTGTCCAGGAAGACCTCCACAATGCCCATAAGTCCCTGCTCGGAAGGCTCCACATTTTCCGCCCCGGCGTGGGCGATGGAAGCGGTACCCATGCCCGCCTCGTTGGTGAATACCCCCCGGCTGCAACCCACTTGCAGGGCCGAAAAAGCCGAACCCAATGCCCCGCCGGTGGCTGCCCTGGGACAAAAAGCCCCGGTGAAAATTGCCTGAAAAGCTCCGGCAATCCGTCCCCGGAAGACCAGAAGCACAACGGCACACATCAGGAGATACCCTGCCGCGGCAAAAGGCACCAGAAGCTGGGCGGTTTTTCCCACCCGTCTGGCTCCGCCCCGCAGGAGCACCCCCACGGCCAGCGCCATGCCAACGCCCAGCAGGAGATTGCCCAATATGCCCGGGCTACCGCCAAGGCGGGTCAGAATCCCGTTGCAGCCTGTGACCACCGCGTTGATCTGGGCGGCGTTGCCCACCCCGAAGGCGGCGAGAATACCAAACAGGCAATAGAGCTTTGCCATGGGACGGAATTTTTCCCCTAAGCCCCGGGTCATGACATACATGGGGCCGCCGGAGAAGCCTGCCGGGGTTTTTACCCGGTAGCGCACCGCCAGGGCCGTTTCGGAAAATTTTGTGGCCATGCCCAGAAAGCCGCAGACCCACATCCAGAAAATGGCTCCCGGCCCGCCGAGGCAAATGGCTCCGGCCACGCCCACCAGGTTTCCGGTGCCCACAGTAGCGGCTAACGCCGTGCACAGAGCCTGGAAGGAGGAGACCCCCTCCTTTTTCTCCGGGAAAACCAGCCGCCGGAAGAAAAGCCTCAGTGCCCGGGGCAGCAGAACCAGCTGGGGAACTCCCAGCCGCACCGTCAGGTACAGACCCACCCCCAGAATCAGAAGCATGGCCGGAATCTCCGGCGTTATGCAGCAGGCGTACAAACGTGCATCAGTCATGGCACCCCCCTACTCTATCACTGTTTACCAAAAACTGCAATACAAATTTTCCGTTTTCGACAAAAAAGCAGTCCCCTTGGAAGGGACTGCTTTCGTAAACACAATTTTCTGATGTCAGTAACGCTCAGGAAAAACGGACATGCAGCTAAAAAGCCCTCATCCGCCGCCTGCGGGCGGCACCTTCCCCCAAGGGAAGGCAGGGATTATTCCCAGGTGGCCCAGATTTCCGGGCAGTAGCCTACGGTGGCCTGCTTTCCGTTGCGCACCACCGGAGTCTTCATCAGCATGGGATCGTCGAAGACCTTGTCTTCCTTGGCGGTTTTGTCGTCCATGTACTTCATGAGGGTGATCTCCTGGGACTTCCCCTCCCAGTCGATGAGATTGTCAATGCCGCCCACCGCCCGGAGGACGGAATCAAACTCCCGGCCGGACATGCCGTATTTTTTCAGGTCGATGGACTGAAAGGGAATCCGCCGCTCCTTGAAATACCGCTCGGCTTTCTTGGTGTCAAAGCACTTGGCTTTTCCGAAAATCTGAATGTTCAATACACTACCTCCTCCAGGCACAGACCCTGGGCCGGTGCCAGAAATCCCGCCTGCGCCCGTTTGGCACCGAACAGCTCGGTTACGGATTCGGGACTGCGCTGCTGCCTGCCAACCTCTACCAGGGTGCCCGTGAGAATCCGCACCATGTTGTAGAGAAAGCCGTTTCCGGTGAAGCGAAGAACGATTTCCTCCCCCTGCCGGGTAACGGTAAGGGCAGTGAGCTCCCGCACCGTGGATTTTTTCATTTTGGGATTGCCGCAGAAGGCGGAAAAATCGTGTCTGCCCACAAGCAGCGCCCCCGTCCGATTCATAGCCTCCACATCCAGCCTCTCCGGCATCACGGTTACGAACCGGCGTTCAAAAACGCAGGGAGCTTCGCTGTTCCAGATTCGGTAGACATAGGTTTTTTCCCGGGCGTTCAGCCGGGCATGAAACCGGGGAGATACCTCCCGACAGGAGTATATGCCGATGTCCTCCGGCAGATACCGGCGCAGATTTGCCAGTATCTCCGCCGGAGGCATGGGGCTTTCGCAGTGAAAGCTTGCCACCTGCCCCTTGGCGTGAACCCCTGCGTCCGTCCGGCCGCTGCCGGAAATTTCGATGGGCTCCCCCAGAATCCGGGACAGCGCCGTTTCCAGCTTTCCCTGGATGGTGTCCTCCCTGCCGGGAAGCCGCTGCCAGCCCCGGTAACGGGTGCCGTCATAGCAGATATCAAGCCGCAGATTCCGCATAGTCCTTCAATTCCTCTCTGGCCTCCCGCTCGCTGTCCGCAGAGAACAGGAAATTGCCCTTCCAATCGTAAACCTGAATGTGACCCTGAATGTTTCGCAGCTGATACATAACCATCGCCCTCACTTTGCTTTCGTTTTCTGGCGATAGTATATCAACACGTCAGTCCAATAAAACGGACCGATTTAAGCTTTTTCGACTTTTTTCAGAATCCAGCCGCCGATATCCTCGAAAATCTCCTGCCGGTTGATTTCGTTCAGGATTTCGTGGCGGCACAGGGGGTAGATCCGGCAGGCAACATCGGTCATGCCCGCTTTTTTGAACTCGCTGACAGTGCGCTTCACGCCCTTGCCGTAGCTGCCCACCGGGTCGTCTCCCCCTGCCACAAAGAATACCGGAAGGTCTTTTTTCATAGCCTCCAGGTGAGCCGGCTTTTCAATGTAGGTCAGACCCTTCATCATCTCCCGGAGAAGTCCCGCCGTAGGGGTAAAGCCGCACATGGGATGGGCGATGTAGGCATCCACGATTTTGGCATCCCGGCTCAGCCAGTCGTAGGCCGTCCGGGAATGCTCCACCCGCTTGTTGTAGCTGCCAAAGACCAGATTCTCCAAAAAAGCACTGGGCTTATCCTCTCCGTCTTTCCGGCAGACCGCCTCAATGAACCGGGTCACCGGCGGCAGCAGAGCCGCCGGCTGCCAGCCGGTGCCGCAGATGACGGCGGCGGAAATGCCGCTGTCCGGATATTTGCAGAGAATGGTTCTGGCCATGAAGGAACCCATGGAGTGGCCAAAGAGAACATAGGGGATATCCGGATAGGCCGCCTGGGTTTCCCGCAGCAGGGTCATGGTGTCCTCCACGGCGGTAAACCAGCCGCCGTGGAAGTAGCCCTGGATGCCGTTCTCGCCTACGGACTGGCCGTGACCCATGTGATCCTCGGCAACCACTAAAAAGCCCAGGCCATTCAGGTAGGCCGCGAATTCGTCATAGCGTTCGATGAACTCGGCAATGCCGTGGACGATCTGAACTACCGCCTTGGGGCTTTCCTCCGGCGTCCAGCGGCAGCCGTGGATTTTCCCCGCACCCTTGGAGTCGTACCAGAAATCCTCTCTCATAAATCAGCCCACCACTTCGTAGCCAGCGTCCACGATGGCCTTCTTCACGGCGGCAATGTCAGGGTTGCCGGTGACGGTAACGTTCTTGGCTTTCAGATCGACCACGGCGTCCTCCACCCCGGGAACGGCCTTGCAGACGCTCTCTACACGGGCCTGGCAGTGGGTGCACATCATACCATTGACAGAAATTACGGTTTTCATTTTTGTTTCCTCCTTAGATTTGACAGCCGGTTTTTCCGACTTGGTTTTCTGGAAATAGCGCAGACGCAGGGCGTTTGTCACCACGAACACGCTGCTGAAGCTCATGGCGGCGGCACCCAGCATGGGGCTCAGCTGTATGCCGAAGGGCAGATACAGCACACCGGCCGCCACGGGAATGCCCAGGGTATTGTAGAAAAATGCCCAGAACAGATTCTGGCGGATATTGCGGATGGTAGCCCGGCTCAAAGCAATGGCACTGCTCACCGCCGTCAGGTCTCCTCCCATGAGCACCACATCCGCCGCGTCGATGGCAATGTCCGTCCCCGCGCCCACGGCCATGCCCACGTCCGCGGACATGAGGGCGGGGGCATCGTTGATGCCGTCGCCTACCATCAGCACGTTGTGCCCCTCCTTCTGGAGGCTCTGGACGGCGCCGGCCTTGTCCCCGGGAAGCACATCGGCGATAACCCGGGAAATCCCCGCCTTCCCGGCAATGACCCCAGCGGTCAGGGCATTGTCTCCGGTGAGCATGACCACCTGAAGGCCCTGACTCCGGAGGGCATGGACGGCTTCGGCAGAATCCGCTTTCAGCACGTCCGCCGCGGCAATGGCACCCAGATAGCCCTTCTGCGCACTGCCGAAATACAGCGGGGTCTTTCCCTGGCTTGCCAGCTCCGGAAGTTCGGGAACGGCAATTCCCTGCTCACGCATCAGCTGGGCGTTGCCGCCGAAGCAGCGCACCCCGTCAATGGTTGCGGTCACGCCCCGGCCGGGGATGGTCTCAAAATCCGTGATTTCCGGCAGGGGGGCGGTGCCGTACTTCTCCAGAATGGCCTTGGCGAAGGGATGCTCGGAGGGAGCCTCCAGTCCGGCAGCCAGCCGGAGCAGTTCGTTTTCTCCCAGGGCACCTGGCAGAATGTCCGTGACCTCAGGCCTGCCGGTGGTCAGGGTACCGGTCTTATCCAGAACCACCGTATCCACCCGGTGCAGGTTTTCCAGTGCCTGGGCATTCTTGAACAGCACGCCCAGCTGAGCGCCCCGGCCTGTGCCCACCATGATGGCAACAGGCGTTGCCAGTCCCAAGGCACAGGGGCAGGAAATGACCAGCACGGACACCGCGCAGTTCAGGCTGAATTCCAGTCCGTAGCCCAGAAGCATCCACACGCAGAAGGTCACCGCCGCGATGGCCATGACCACGGGCACGAACACACCGGCGATTTTATCCGCCAGCCGGGCAATGGGAGCCTTGGAGCCGCCGGCCTGCTCCACCATGTGGATGATCTGCGCCAGGGTGGTATCCTTTCCCACCTTGTCCGCCCGGAATTCCAGATAGCCCTGGGTGTTGATCGTTGCGGCGCAGACCCTGTCCCCGGGCTCCTTCTCCACGGGAACGCTCTCGCCGGTAAGGGCACTCTGGTCAACGCTGGCCCGGCCGGAGAGCACCGTGCCGTCCACGGCGATGGCACCGCCGGAGCGGACGATCACCGTGTCGCCCACCTGTACCTGCTCCACGGGAATCGTCATCTCTGCCCCATCCCGGCGGACAGTGGCGGTTTTGGGGCTTAAATCCATCAGGGAGCGGATGGCATCGCCGGTTTTGCCCTTGGCTCTGGCCTCCAGGAATTTGCCCAGGGTGATGAGAGTCAGGATCATGGCGGCAGACTCAAAATACAGGTTGTGCAGGTAGTGCTTTACCAGCTCCATGTCCCCATGCCCCAGGCCGTAGGCCATGCGGAAGAGCGCCGCAATGCCGTAAATCAGCGCCGCCAGGGAGCCCACCGCAATCAGAGAATCCATATTGGGAGAACGGTGATACAGGGCTTTCAGACCCCGGAAATAATAGACCCGGTTCAGGTAGACCACAGGGAGCGTCAGAAACAGCTGCAAAAGTCCCGCCACCACAGCGTTTTCCGCACCGTGATACCAGCCGGGAACCGGCAGACCTGCCATATGACCCATGGTGAAGTACATGAGCACCGCAAGACACGCGGCGGAGCCGATGATCCGGGTCTTCATTTCCTTCATAGGATCCTCCTGGGTCTTGGGCGCGTCCTTCTTCTCCTCCGGCAGGAAGGCATGATAGCCGGCCTTTTCCACCGCGGCCTCAATGGCCGCCGTCACGGAAGCGTCCGTCACCTCCGTCTGCATGGAGCCCGCCAGTAGATTCACATCCGCCTGGGTTACTCCGGGCACCGCCCGGGTCACTTTCTCTACCCGGGACGAGCAGGCCGCGCAGGTCATGCCCGTCACCGTAAATGTAAGCTTCATTGGAAATTCCTCCTTCTGCTATTATCGCCGATTTCGGCAGGAAAATCAACCGCAATGTGAATTTCGATTTGACGGGAGTCAGAGTGTTCACAATTTATTAACAATTGCTTTTCCCGGTTATGATACTATTTTATCATGCGTTTTCAAAACCGCAAGTATGCACTAATTTGTGCATTACTATCCAAAAAGATACTGTAAAGAGGTGACCAAGCCTTCATGGAAGAAAAGACCATTTGTCCGGTGGAGACCACCCTGGAGCTCATCGGCGGAAAATACAAGGCTCTGATTCTCTGGCATCTGTCCTCCGGCAAACTGCGCTTTTCCGAGCTGCGCAGCCGAATCTCCGGTGCCACCCCGAAAATGCTCACCCAGCAGCTGCGGGAGCTGGAAAGTCAACAGCTGGTGCACCGGCAGGTGTACCCGGTGATTCCGCCGAAGGTGGAGTATTCCCTGACGGAAACCGGCAGAAGCCTGATGCCGGTACTGGTTGCCATCCGGGATTGGGGCACGGCGTACCTCCGGAGCAAAGATCAGGAGCCGAACTGCTTTATGATGGGCGAAAAGCCCACCGTTTCACACCTGTGTGAGCGAGGCTGCCAATGCGCCGCCCACTGACACCCCTGGAAAGGAAAGATGCCATGTATAAGATCAAGATTTCAACGGATTCCACCTCGGATATCCCCGCTTCCTTCCGGCAGGAGCTGAATATCAGCGTCCTGCCTCTGACCATTCTGGCTGACGGCAAGGAATACCGGGACGGCGTGGACATCACCCCTCAGGAATTCTACAAGATTCTGGACGAGGCCGAGGTGCTTCCCGTATCCTCTCAGGTTCACGCCTCGGAGTATCTGGAGCTGTACCGGCAGGTTGCCGAGGAGGGCTACACGGATCTCATCCACGTCAGTCTGAACGGCAAGGGCTCCGGAACCTATCAGGCCGCCGTCATGACCCGGGACATGTTCCGGGAGGAGCATCCGGAAGCCAAGCTGAACATCCATATTATCGATTCCAGAACCTACAGCATGGGCTACGGTATGGCTGTGGTGGAGGCGGCTCGGATGGCTCGCAGCGGCGCTGCCCCGGAGGCCATCATCGCCCACATTGAAGACTGGGTGGCGTACACCCGGCCTGTGTTTGTCCCCATGAATCTGAAATGCGTCAAAAAGTCCGGCCGGATCTCCCCTGCCGCCGCCTTTGTGGGGGATGCCATCGGCCTGAAGCCTCTGATTACCTTTGAGGACGGCGAGGCCAAAATTCTCTCCAAGGTCAGAGGCGAGCACAAGGCTATCACCGCTCTTGTGGACATCTGCATGAAGGAGCGCCGTCCGGGCACCAGCTACTGTCTGGTTCACGGCAAGAATCAGGAGACCTTCGAGCAGCTGAAGGCAGCCTGCGCCCAGGTCATGGATCAGCCTCCCATGGCGGAATACGAGGTTGGCTGCATCATCGGCATCAACACCGGCCCGGATATCGTCGGTATTCTCTACCGGAAGTAATTTTCCAAAAACACAGGGCGAAAGTCCTGTGTTTTTTATCTAAACGGAAAGCTTCCGTTTATCTGATACTATTTCCTGATTAAAATTTTAATTTTAATCAGGAAGGCATCGCCTGAAGGCGCTGCCTGTTTTGTGATTTATA
>UQXG01000004.1 GCA_900544945.1 uncultured Eubacteriales bacterium
TCGGGGGTTTTCGCTTGGGGTTTGGAAAGAAGAGAGGTAGAAAAGAGGATTCTACGGAGTTCGAAAGGAGGCGGCTCACGGCTTCCGCAACCTTTCTTGCCTTTAGAATACTTGGTGGTTTTGAACAACCAATAACAGAATTGAAAACAAAATTCGACAAATTTGTTAACAGTCGGGCGGGCACCATAATAGAAGTTGTCATTGCGAACCAGTGCTCACACTGGTGTGTCAATCCGTCTCAAAAGCCTTCCCCCACGGGGAAGGTGGCTCGCGCGTCTCCCGCAAGCGCGAGACGGATGAGGGCCTGTCCCGAAGGGGCAGAAAGATTTCTATTTGCCCTCTCAGTCGGCTTCGCCGCCAGCTCCCCCTTTGGGGGAGCCAAGGGGAGACGGATTGTGACCGGAGGGAATCCTTGGAAGGGGCCACACCAGTCTGCGGACTGGTTCGCAATGACATGTGTTATACGAAATTTATCGCAATAGGACAATGCTTACTTTGTCATCTTCTCCTGCTTGACCTTATGGTCAATGATATGCCGGCTGGCAAGCTCGGAGCGGATATCCTCCACGGAAATCCCCAGCTCCACCATCAGCACCAGCACATGGTAGGCAAGATCGGCAATCTCATAGACGGTCTCCGCCTTGTCCTGAGCCTTGCCCGCAATGATGACCTCGGTGCTCTCCTCGCCTACCTTCTTGAGAATTTTGTCCAGTCCCTTCTGGAAAAGGTAGGTGGTGTAAGAGCCTTCCGGCAGTTCCTTTTTCCGGCTCTGAAGCAGCTGATAAAGCCCCTCCAGCTGGAATTTTTCGCTCTTTTCTCCGAAAATCGGATTGTGGAAGCAGCTTTCCGCCCCGGTGTGGCAGGCGGGGCCGTCCTTTCTCACCCGTACTTCCAATGCGTCCCCGTCGCAGTCGGCGGTAACGGACAGGATGTGCTGGTAATTGCCGCTGGTCTCCCCCTTGAGCCACAGCTCCTGCCGGGAGCGGCTCCAGAAGCAGGTAAGCCCCTTCTCCAGGGAGATGTTCAGGCTCTCCCGGTTCATATAGGCAAGGGTCAGGAGTTTCCCGGTTTCGTCGTCGATGACCACCGCGGGAATCAGACCCTTTTCGTCAAATTTCAGTTCCTCCACATTCATACTCATAACCTCACAGAAATGTCGTTTTCCCGGAGAACCGCCTTCAGCTCCGGGATTTTTACCTGACCGAAGTGGAAAATAGAAGCTGCCAGCCCTGCGTCCACCTTGGGAAGGGTTTTGAAAAGCGTCACAAAATCCTCCACGCACCCGGCGCCGCCGGAGGCGATCACCGGCACGTCCACGGCCTCCGACACCGCCTCCAGCATGGGAAGGTCGAAGCCGCCCTTGACCCCGTCGGTATCGATGGAATTGAGCACCACTTCCCCCGCGCCGTTCCGGACGCACCGGGTAATCCAGGAAATGGCCTCCATTCCCGTGTCCTCCCGGCCGCCCTTGGCAAAGACCCGGAATTGACCCTCCACCCGCTTTACGTCCGCGGAGAGCACCACGCACTGGTCGCCGTACTTCCGGGCAGCCTGGCCGATTAAATCCGGGTTCCGGATGGCTCCGGAATTCACGCTGACCTTGTCCGCGCCGCATTTCAGCACCCGGTCAAAATCTTCCAGGGTGTTGATGCCGCCGCCAACGGTCAGAGGGATAAAAATGGTGGAGGCCACCTCGGTCAAAATGTCCGTGAACAGCTTCCGGCCTTCGCTGGACGCTGTGATATCGTAGAACACCAGCTCGTCAGCTCCGTTCTCGCTGTAGTATTTCCCCAGCTCAACCGGAGAGGACACGTCCCGAAGTCCCTGGAAATTGGTGCCCTTCACCACCCGGCCGTTTTTCACGTCCAGGCAGGGGATAATTCGTTTCGTGATCATTTTGCCGCCTCCACTGCCTGCCGGAGGTCAATGGCTCCGATATAATAGGCCTTGCCGATGATGGCTCCGTGGAGTCCCATAGCCGCCAGTGCCTTCACGTCCTCCAGGGAGGAGACCCCGCCGGAGGCAATCAGGTCAATGGAAAATTTATCCGACAGCTCCCGGTAAAGCCCCCGATTGGTGCCCTCCATGGCTCCGTCCCGGGAGATGTCCGTGCAGATGACGGTTTTTACCCCCAGGCTCTCCATCTGCCGGAAGAAATCAAAGGCCGTCAGGTCGGCGGTTTCCGTCCAGCCCTGGATGGCCACGAGGCCGTCCTTCAGGTCAACGCCCACGGTGATTTTCTCGCCGTATGTTTCCAGCGCCACTTTCAGGAAGTCCGGATCCTTCACCGCCGCCGTGCCCAGAATCACCCGGCCAACGCCGATGGAAAGGTAGCTCTCCACCGTTTCCATGCTCCGGATGCCGCCGCCCACCTGGGCGAAAAGGCCGGTGGATTTCACGATTTTTTCGATGACGGCCAGATTCTCCGGCTTTCCGGTTTTGGCTCCCTCCAGGTCAACCAAATGGATGTGGGAGGCTCCGGCGGCGGCGAATTCCCGGGCAGCGTCGCAGGGGTTCTCCCGGTAGACGGTCATCCGGGCGTAGTCACCCTGAAACAGCCGGACGGCCTTGCCGCCGTAAAGATCGATTGCGGGATAAATGTACATAGCCTGCCCTCCTAGATTTCCGCGAACCGGCGCAGAATGGAAAGTCCCACGCTGCCGCTTTTCTCCGGGTGGAACTGACAGCCGAAAAGGTTGCCCTGCTCCACAGCGGCGGTGATGGGAATGCCGTAGTCCGTCCAGGCGCTGAGACTGTCGGCGCAGTTTTCCCCAAAGAAGGAGTGGACGAAATAGACATACTGACCGTCCAGGCCTTCCAGCAGTCTGCCGCCGGTGACATTCAGCGCGTTCCAGCCCATGTGGGGAATTTTCAGCCCCTCCGGAAGCCGCCCTTCCATAGGAACCACCTGCCCTTTCAGCAGACCCAGCCCCGGATGACGGCCGTATTCCAGGCTTTCTTCAAACAGCAGCTGCATTCCCAGGCAAATGCCCAGAAGGGGGGTTCCCTTGGCGGCCTGCTCCCGGACGAAATCCGCCATGCCGGTGTCGTTCAGCTTTTTCACCGCGTCCGGGAAGGCTCCCACGCCGGGCAGAATCAGCCGGTCGGCCTTTTGCAGCTCTGCCCCGTCGCCGCTGACGAAAACGTCCTGGCCGATGGCCTTGCAGCTGGCTTGCAGGGAAAAGAGGTTCCCCACGCCGTAGTCGATAATGCCGATCATTCCAGAACCCCCTTGGTGGAGGGGATTTTATCGGTGCCGTCCAGGGCTACCGCCGCCTTCATAGCTCGGCCGAAGGCCTTGAAGGCTCCCTCCACAATGTGGTGGGAATTGGTTCCGGCCAGCTTTCGCAGATGCAGGCTCATAGGGCAGCTGCGGGTAAAGCCCAGGAAGAATTCTTCCACCAATTCGGTATCAAAGCTCCCGATTTTCTCCGTGGGGATTTCCAGAGCGTCATTCAGGGAGCTTCTGCCGGAAATGTCCACGGCGGCGAGAATCAGTGTCTCGTCCATCGGCAGAAGGAAGCTGCCGTAGCGGGTAATGCCCCGCTTGTCCCCCAGAGCCTGACGGAAGGCCTGACCCAGGCAGATGCCCACGTCCTCCACGCTGTGGTGGTCGTCTACGTCGGTATCTCCCACGCAGCGCACCTCCAGGTCAAATTTTCCGTGGGCGGCGAACAGGGTGAGCATATGGTTCAGAAACCCTACCCCGGTGCCCACTTCGGTTTTTCCCGTGCCGTCCAGGTTCACTTTCAAGGAAATGTTGGTTTCCGCGGTATTGCGGGTGATTTCCGCCGTTCTCATGGGAGCACCTCCTGTAGGGTTTCCACCAGCACCGCCATCTGGGCGGGAGTGCCGATGGTGATCCGGTTAAACTGGCAAATCCGGGGGGATGCAAAGTGGCGCACCAGAATGCCCTTGGCTTTGAGCGTTTGATACAATTCCAGGCCGTCCATTTTGTCGGTTTTGGCAAACAGGAAGTTGGCCTTGCTGGGCAGCACCGTAAAGCCCAGGGTTTTCAGCTGAGCCGCCGTCCACTCCCGGGTCTCCATAATGTTCCGACACCTGGCCTTGTAATAGTCCTCGGCCTCCACGGTGGCCTCACCCAGCAGGAGGGTCAGCCGGTTAATATTGTAGGGATTGGTGGAATACTTAATCTTCTCCAGATCGGCGGTGACCTCCGGGCTGGCGAAGGCGTAGCCCAGCCGACCGCCGGCCAGGCACCGGGACTTGGAGAAGGTGCGCACCACCAGCAGATTTTCGTACTTTCCGATCAGCGGCAGGGCGCTTTTTCCGCCGAAGTCCACATAGGCTTCGTCAATAACCACCAGGCAATCCGAATTGGTGCGCAGAATCTGCTCGATCTGGTGCAGTGGGATGGTCATGCCCGTAGGAGCATTGGGGTTCGCAATGACCACCAGCTTGTTTTTGCCGCAGTATTTCCGATAATTCAGAGTGAAGTCTTCCTCCAATGGGATGATTTCCGCCGGAATGCCGTGGAGCTCGGCAAACACGGAATAAAAGCCGTAGCTGATATCCGGGAAGGCCACGCCCCGGCCTCCGAAGGCCATGAAGGCGAAATTCAGCACCTCGTCGGAGCCGTTGGAGACGAACACGTTCTCCGGCTTCACGCCGTAAAGCCCCGCCAGTTTTTCTTTCAGCCCCATGGCGGTGGGGTCGGAGTAGAGCCGCAGCAGCGCCACCTGCTCGCCGTTCATGGCCGCCACCACGGATGGGGCGGGGGGATAGGGAGATTCGTTGGTGTTCAGTTTGATGTACTGCATATCCCGGGGCTGCTCTCCGGGGGTATAGGCCTTCATAGCCCGGTATCGCTCATTCAGGAAACGGCTCACAGGCTTCCCTCCTTCCGGATGGTCACGCTTCTGCCGTGCGCCCGAAGGCCTTCCTTTTCGGCAAAGGCCGCGATTTTATCCGCCGCTTTCGCCAGGGCTTCCGGGGTATAGTAGCTGAACTGACTCTTCTTCACAAAGTCGTCCACGCTCAGAGGATTGGAAAACCGGGCCGTGCCGGAGGTGGGCAGGGTGTGATTGGGCCCGGCGAAATAGTCTCCCAGAGCCTCCGGACAGGAGCGGCCCAGAAAGATGGAACCGGCGTTCTGAATGGCATCTAAGTAGGAGAAGGGATCGTCCACCTGCAATTCCAGGTGCTCCGGGGCGATCTCGTTGGCAATTTCGATGCCCGCCATGAGCGTTTCCGCCACAATGATCTTGCCGTTATTTTCAATGGAAGCCCGGGCGATTTCCTGCCGGGGAAGCAGGGGCAGCTGCCGCTCCAGCTCCGCCTGAACGGCCTGCGCCAGCTCTTCGCTGTCCGTTACCAGCACCGCGCTTGCCAGCTTGTCGTGCTCGGCCTGGCTGAGAAGGTCTGCCGCCACATGGACAGGGTTGCTTTTGCCGTCGGCAATGACCAGAATCTCGCTGGGCCCCGCGATCATGTCAATGGACACCCGGCCGAAGACCTGCTTCTTGGCCTCCGCCACGAAGGCGTTGCCAGGGCCTACGATTTTGTCCACCCTGGGAATGCTTTCCGTGCCGTAGGCCAGGGCGGCAATGGCCTGAGCCCCGCCCACCTTGAAAATCCGATTCACCCCAGCGATGGAGGCCGCCGCCAGAATGGCAGGGTTCACCTTCCCGTCCCGGCCGGGGGGCGTAACCATCACCAGCTGGGGACAGCCGGCAATTTTCGCGGGAATGGTGTCCATCAGCACCGTGGAGGGGTAGGCCGCCGTGCCGCCGGGAACATAGACCCCCACCTTTTCAATGGGGGTGATCTTCTGACCCAGGACGATGCCGGGCTTATCGGCGATGACGAAGGAATTTCGCACCTGGCGGCTGTGGAAAGAGCGGATATTTTCCGCCGCCTCCCGGAGAATGTCCAGAAATTCCGGCTCCACCTGAGAAATTGCCTCCTGAATTTCTTCCGGGGTCACTTCCAGGCTGGTAAGCTCTGCTTTATCGAATTTGGCGCAGTAGGCCTTCACCGCCGTGTCGCCGTTTTCTTTTACGTCTGCAAGGATATCGGCCACGATAGCCGCCACGTCCGCTTCCGGGGTGACCCGGGCGAAAATTTCGGAATTGGGCACCTGCCCTACCTTCAGAATCGGAATCATTTGTTTTTCACCTGCTCTTCCAGTTTGTCCCGGATGGCGCTGATTTCGCCGTCCTTGAATTGATAGCTTGCCACGTTGGCAATGAGCCGGGCACTGATGGGTACGATGGTCTCGTGCACCGCCAGATCGTTCTCTTTCAGGGTCGTGCCTGTCTCCACAATGTCCACAATCACATGGCTCAGGCCCAGAATGGGCGCCAGCTCAATGGAGCCGTTCAGGTGGATGATGTCGATGTCCCGGCACTTGGAAGCGTAGTAATTCCGGGCAATGTTGGGAAATTTGGTGGCAACCTTCAGGGTTTTCCCCACAGGATCCCGGAAGTCCTTTTTCCCCGCCACCGCCATCCGGCACACGCCCATGCGGAGGTCAAGAAGCTCATATACGTCCGGCTGATATTCCAGCAGAATATCCTTGCCCACGATACCCAGGTCTGCCGCCCCCCGCTCCACATAGATGGCCACGTCCGAGGGCTTGACCCAGAAATAGCGCACTCCGGCTTCGGGATTCTCAAAAATCAGCTTCCGCCCCGGATCGTCCATGGCGGGACAGGGATAGCCCGCGTTTTTCAGCAGCACATAGGCCTTCTCTCCCAGACGCCCTTTGGGCAGGGCCACATTCAGCCAGTTCATTTTGCCGCCTCCTTCCGCAGGTCGATGAGGTTCTTCCACCGCCGGTCGGCGGGTAAGGTCGTGCTCACCAGCACACTGCCTTCTTTCGCCCCTTCCTCCGCCGCCCGGAGCAGTTCCTCCGGGTTTGCCTGCCGGTCATGGAGAATCAGGGTGTCCACGTCAAAGCTTTCGTCAGACCCGGACAGCTCCTGAAGTAAGTCCACATAGATGGCAAAGCCGATGGCCCGGGCTTTCCTGCCCATTTTCCGAGGGAGCTTGTCATACTGACCCCCGGAGAGCACGCTGGCGGGAATTCCCGGCAAATACCCCCGGAATACCACGCCGCTGTAATAGCCCAGGTCGTTGCTCACGGAAAAATCCAGCCGCACCCGGCTGCCCTGGGTCGTCAGAAGCCCCAGCAGCATCCGCAGCTGACTCAGAGCCCTCTGCTCTTCCTCCCCCTCCAGCAGGGGGGCGATGGCTTCCAGTGCCTCCGCTCCGCCCCGGCAGGCGGCGATGGCCAGAAGCACCGCTTCCGCCTGGGGTTTTCCCTGACACAGTGCCCGCAGCTCATGGGTGTTCTTCTGCCTCAGACAGGTCATGACTTTCTTCTGCTCGTCGGTGTCGAAGCCCAGCCGGTTCAGCACCGCCCCCACAAGCCCCATGTGGGAGATGTCCAGCACATAGTTTTCCCCCAGCAGGGCAAGGCTCTTCGCCGCCAGCACCACCGCCTCGGCAATGTCGTAGTCCGTCAGGTCGCCCACGCACTCTAAGCCCGCCTGCATGATCTCCCGGTAGTCCCGGTAGACATTCTCGCTGTAGTAGACCTTCTGCACCACCCCGGGGGCTTCCGGGGCGTTCTTCACGATGGAGAGCGTCACATCCGGCTTCAGAGCCATGAGCTTGCCCCCTTCCCCGGAGAAGGTGATGATCCGGTCGGAAATCAGAAAATCCTTGTTGCGTACATACAGGTCGTATTCCTCAAACTGGCTCATTTTATAGGGGGTGTAGCCGTAGCGCTGGTACAGCCCCCGGAGGGCGAAAATCGCCTGCTCCTCACTTCTCCAGATCTGATCCGTCCTCATTGAGAATGCTCTCTTTCTTCAGATTGTCCAGGGTTTTCCGATAGCCGATGCCGTAGTTCAGGCACCGGTTCACCCGGCTGATGGTAGCGGAGCTGGCTCCCGTTTCCTCGGAAACCTCCAGATAGTTCCGTCCCTCGTCCAGCAGGGCCGCCACACGGAACCGCTGGGCAATGGACTGCAATTCCTTGATCGTACAGATATCCTCAAAAAACGCCCGGCAGTCGGCGGGTGTTTTCAGGGTCAGAATGGCGTCGTAAAACAGTTCCTCGTCCCGGTGTCGAATTTTCTCCATAGCTGCTTTGTTTCCTTTCGATGTTGTTTTCACTACTTTAACACTTTACTTCATTAAAGTCAAGCACAATCTACAAATTCTGTTTTCCTTTTTTGGAAACTCTGTATAACCCCCGGAAAAGCTGCCCATAATCAGCCTCGGAGGTGCTTATTCAATGAGCGACAACAAACGTTCCCGCCGCGGCGGTCAGGGCTACTACATAGCCCTGATTCTGTGCGCCGCGGCAATCGGAATCACAGGCTATGTATACCACAGAAACACCAATCTCCCGGAACCCGTTTCCCAGACGGAGACGGCGGCGGAGGTTCCCGCCCTGGGCACCCAGACGGAGGATGTGCCCGTCATCGCCACCCAGCCCCCGAAGGCGGCCACCGGCACAGCCCCGGCGGCCACCACGCCCCCGGTGGAGAAAAAGCCCATGCAGACCATGTCCCCGGTAGCCGGGGAGAGTATCTTCGGCTACTCCATGGAGGCGCTGAGCTACAACCAGACCACCCGGGACTGGCGGGTGCACAACGGGGTCGATCTGGCGGCGGAGCCGGGAACCCAGGTGGTAGCCGCCGCCGACGGGGCGGTGGCCACGGTTTACGAGGATGACGCCATGGGTACCACGGTGGTCATCCGCCACCAGGACGGCTATACCACCCGATACGCTTCCCTTGCCAAGAATCCTCTGGTAAAGCCCGGGGACGCGGTGACCATGGGTCAGCCCATCGGCTACGCTTCCGACACCGCGTTGGTGGAGAGCACCCTGGGAAGCCACGTCCACTTCGGGGTCACCAAAAATGATACCCCGGTAGACCCGGCGGAATTTCTGAGCATCGGCAAATAAGCAAAATCTCAGGTCAGGGGCGGTCAAAACCGCCCCTGTATCTTTCCCTAAGGAAAGAGATTGCGCAGCGTCTTGTGCACCGCTACAAAAATCGCATCCAAAAATTGTGTGTTTTGCACAGGAAATCATGTGTCCTTGGCAGGAATCACCCGATTTTGCATTTTGACGAAAAAAGAATTGCAATCGCCGCTCCTTTCGTGTATAATGTCTGTATTGCGGTGCCAGGCACCCAAGCAAAGTCGTACGGAAGCACTGTCTTCCCGAAAGGAGTATTTGACCACTATGTATACTGTTAACTCGATTCGTAACATCTGTCTGCTGGGCCACAGCGGCAGCGGAAAAACTGCCCTGGCGGAAAGCTTACTGTACATGACCGGTGCCATCGACCGGATCGGCAAGAATGCCGACGGCAACACCGTTTGCGACTATGATCCGGAGGAAATCAAGCGCCACATTTCCATCTCCACCTCCGTGGTGCCTCTGGAATATAAGAACATCCGCATTAACCTGCTGGACACCCCCGGTGCCTTTGACTTCTCCGGCGCGGTGATGGAGGCTCTCCGGGCCGCCGATGCCGCGATTCTGGTCTGCTCTGCCAAGGACGGTATCACCGTTGGCTTCGAGAAGGCCTGGAAGTACTGCGAAGAGCGCAATATGCCCCGGTTTGTCTACATCTCCAAGGTAGACGAGGATCATTCCGATTACAACGCCACCTTTGAGGCTCTGCGTTCCAAGTACGGCAACAAGATCGCCCCCGTGGTGGTTCCCATCTGGGACGGCTCCCACCGGGTCACCGGCATCATCGATGTGCTCAACAAGCGGGCCTACGAGATGCAGAAGCTGAAGCGGGTGGAAATTGAGGTTCCCGAGGACAAACTGCCCGTTATTGAGGAATTCAATGACGCGCTGAAGGAAGCCGTTGCCGAAACCGACGAGGCACTGATGGATCGCTTCTTCGAGGGCGATGAGTTCACCTACCGGGAAATGCTGGACGGCCTGCACAAGGGTGTGAAGGAGCTGAGCCTGTTCCCCGTGCTCTGCGGCTCCGGTGTCACCTGCCTGGGCAGCCTGATGCTCATGGATCACATCATCGACCTGCTGCCCAACCCTGCCGAGGGCAACTATCACAAGGCCACCAATGCCGACGGCGAGACCGAGGAATTCGTAGTCTCCCCCGGCGGCGTGCCCTCCGCTTTCGTCTGGAAAACTGTCTCCGACCAGTACGGCAAGTACTCCTACATCAAGGTTCTGTCCGGTGAAATCACTCCGGATACCGTTCTCGTCAACGCCCGCACCGGCGATACCGAGAAGCTGGGTCGTCTTTACACCATGTGCGGCAAGAAGGCCACCGAGGTCAAGGTTCTGGGCTGCGGCGACATCGGCGCCATCGGCAAGATGGACAAGGTCAAGACCGGCGACACCCTGTGCGACCCCAGAAAGATCGTCTCCCTGAAGCAGATTCCCTATGCCCCCGCCTGCTATTCCATGGCCATTGCTCCCAAGACCAAGGGGCAGGAGGACAAGGTAGGCGCCGGCCTGAACCGGCTGAACGAGGAGGATCCCTCCTTCCATCTGGTGAACAATGCCGAAACCAAGCAGCTGGTGCTGTCCGGTCTGGGCGATCAGCAGCTGGATGTGCTGGTTTCCAAGCTGAAGAGCCGCTTTGGTGTGGATGCTGTTCTGATGCCCGCCAAGGTTGCCTACCGGGAAAAGATCAAGAAAACCGTCCAGGCTCATGGCCGTCACAAGAAACAGACCGGCGGCTCCGGTCAGTTCGGCGATGTGTGGATTCGCTTTGAGCCTCAGGACGAGCAGGACGGTCTGATCTTCGCCGAAGAGGTCTTCGGCGGCAGCGTGCCCCGGAACTTCTATCCCGCCGTGGAAAAGGGATTGCAGGAAGCGGTTCAGAAGGGCCCCCTGGCGGGCTATCCCCTGGTCGGCCTGAAGGCCGTGCTGTACGACGGCTCCTACCATCCTGTGGACTCCAACGAAATGGCCTTCAAGATGGCCGCCATTCTGGCCTACAAGGAAGCCATGCCCAATGCCAACCCCACCATTCTGGAGCCCATCGGCGCACTGGCCGTCACCGTGCCCGAAGCCTATGTAGGCGATGTGATGGGTGACCTGAGCAAGCGCCGTGGCCGTCCCATGGGCATGACCCCCGATCATGACGGCAACACCGTCATTGAGGCCGAGGTTCCCATGGCGGAGATGGGCAGCTACACCATCGACCTGCGGGCTATGACCCAGGCTCGGGGCAGCTTCACCCTGGACTTCGTCCGCTACGAGGAAGTGCCCAAGGCCAACCAGGCCAAGATCATCGCCGACGCCAAGGAAGAGTAACACGCATATTCATTCAGCCGCAGGGACACCCCTGCGGCTGTTTGTTTGGGGAATATCGAATCGTGAATAATTTTGACGGACTACTGTACAGCGCATGTCATTGCGAACCAGTGGTGCTCCGCGCAGCGAATCTAAAATAACAATGACTGCCGGTGGCAGTCATACCTTAATGTAGCGCACACTGGTGTGGCCCTTTCCAAGGATTCCCTCCGGTCACAATCCCCATTTCTCCCGAGAGCCCCCAAAAAACTCGTAGGGGTCGATGCCCACATCGACCCAAACCCACCGCAAGTAAAGAAATTCCCCGGAATGCTCTCGCATTCCGGGGAATCTTCCTACATTTCTTTCTCGCAGGCCCAATCAGTCGATCACCTGAATCCAGCCCTTGGGTGCCTCAATGCGGCCCATCTGGATGCCGGTCAGGGTGTCGTACAGCTTCTGAATGGTGGGGCCCATGCCGACGTAGTGAATCTCCTTGCCGTGATCCACAATGGTACCCAGGGGAGAGATGACGGCGGCAGTGCCGCACAGGCCGGCCTCGGTGAAGTCGCCCAGCTCGGTCAGTGCCACGGGGCGCTCCTCCACCTCCATGCCCAGGTACTCCTTGGCCACATACACCAGAGAGCGGCGGGTGATGGAGGGCAGAATGGAATCGGACTTGGGGGTGACCAGGGTGTTGCCCTTGACGAAAATCACGTTGGCGCCGCCGGTCTCCTCAATGTGGGTGCGGGTGGCAGCGTCCACATAGATGTTCTCGTCGAAGCCCTTCTCGTGGGCATCCACAATGTTATACAGGCTCATGGCGTAGTTCAGACCGGCCTTCACATCGCCGGTGCCCCGGGGAGCCGCCCGGTCAAGATCGGAGATCCGGACGGTCAGGGGACGGACGCCGCCCTTGAAGTAGGGGCCTACAGGGGTGCCGAAAACCCGGAACTGATACTCGCTGGCAGGCTTGACGCCGATGACGGCATCGATGCCGAACATATAGGGGCGGATGTACAGGGTTGCGCCGGAGCCGTAGGGGGGTACCCAGGCCTCGTTGGCACGGATGGTCTGAACAACGGCATCCACGAACTTGTCCTCGGGATAGACGGGCATCTTCAGGCGCTCGCAGGACTTTGCCATCCGGGCGGCGTTCAGGTCGGGACGGAAGCAGACGATCCGGCCGTCCTCGGCAGTGTAGGCCTTCATGCCCTCGAAGCAGGTCTGGGCATACTGCAAAACACCGGCGCATTCGCTCATGGTGATCATGTTGTCGTCCGTCAGGCAGCCTGCGTCCCAGGCGCCGTCCTTGTAATTGGCGACGAAGCGCTTGTCGGTCTTGACGTAGCCAAAGCCCAGGCTGCTCCAGTCAATGTTCTTCTTTTCCATAGGGAACACCCTCCTGATTTTGATTGATTTATTCATTTTACCACCGGATTTCCCACAGGTCAATAGGCATGTGCGTTTTTTGTGCTTTTCCCGCGGACACCTGCCCACAGACCAGAGTCCAGTGCCAATACGCAAAAAGGGGCAGGTCTTCCGACCTGCCTCTTCCCGCAGCATTTTCTATTTCGGCACAATGCCGTTGGTCAACGCCTGGGTGAAGGTGAATTTATAATCCACCACATTTTCCTTCGGCTCCTGGGTCAGCTCCAGTCCCGTAAAATAGCAGTACCGGATTCCCCACAGCGGATGCTCCAGATTCCCCGGAGTTTCGTCCTCCAGCAGCTCCTGAAGTCTCTGATACTGGGCGTAGGCATCGGAGCCATAGAAGGTGCCCTCGCCGGTAATGGTTCGTTTCAGCTCTCCGATGCCGTCGAAATAGCTGACGCCGCTTTCGGTGTGATACTGGGGCTCCCGACTGGCCTTCTCCACATAGGTGTGTGGATTCCGGGGCCAGACGTAGTCCTTATAGCTCAGAAAGTCCATCTTTCAGCTCCTTTCTGCCCAAAGCGATGCCCTTGTGCACCCGCCGGAGGCCGGATTTCGTATACTCCCGGAAAGTGCTCTGGAAGCAGCAGTCCGTGAACTCCTCGCTGAGCTTGTCGGTGTAGAGCTTCAGCGAAAAACTGTCCGGCGGCTCCCGGGTAATGCCGGAGCCCGCGGGAATCTCCTCCTCCACCTCGATGTTCCAGTACCGGCTGCCCTCGCTGAGGCCCGTGGGCACCGGCTCCCCCATGACGAACTCCGGCCGCCGACCGGTCTGCTCCTCGATTTTGATGTTTGTCACGAACTGGTAGTACAGCCCATCCATGTAGCAGTAAAACCCGGGCCAGATCACACAGCTGTCATCTTCGGTTGTACCGACGAAGGTGGCCTGCACCTCCACCACATACACCTGGGACACCCCGTCATAGGTGCACCCGTTCTGAACGCACACCGCACCCTCCCACCGGAGAATTTCCGTGGCCCGCAGAGCCTCCACCTCGCAGGCGGTGCCGCCGACAGAGGCCGGGCTGATGACGCTGACCCCCATGGTCACCGTCAGATTGGCTCTGTCCACCTTCTCGATGTGCACCGTGGCCACCGTGTCCTGAATCTGGGGAAACTGCTGCCCCGGGAAAGCCACATCCGCCCGGAAGCCGGCCTGACGCAGCCGCCGGAGCACTAGCTCAAGGATCGAATACCCCATGTGTCGTTCACTCCCTTCTCTACGCACAGCCCCCACTGATACAGAGGCTGATTCTGATAGTAGTAGGGTTCCACCCGGCGGAAAACGTAGCTTTTGCTGCCCAGAGCCAGGGTATCTCCCTCATGAATCTGCGCACCCACAGGCCCCAGAAACAGATACTGTCCCCGGGAAACCGCCCCCATGGGAGAGGCCACAGATTCCATGCTCTGCCAGCTTTTGGTGTTCACCGCCTGGAAAAAGCCCCGGACCTTCGCCTGACCCCAGATGCCGGTGACGGTCATGTCCGTGCCGTACCGGCTCATCAGCCCTTCCAGCTCAGCGCGCATTCCTCACACCCCCCGGAAGTCGAAGCGGCTCAGGCAGTAAGGACGCATCAGCTGCATAGCCTGCTCCCGGAGGATTTCCGGCCGCAGCTCTCCGCCGTCAGCGGATTTCAGCGTCATGTCCCCCGCCTTGAATTCCCGCAAAGGCCCCGTCTGCCTGCCCCGCTGCCACTGACTCAGGGCATACAGGCTGGCGGCAGTGACGAAATCCTCCCGGCAGCTTTCCGGGGTGAAGCCCTCCCGGAGCTGGGCGGCCAGAGAACTGACCGCCGCCCGACACAGAAGATTCAGAAGCTCGCTGTCCTGACTGTCCCCGGCCAGCTGCTGGGCCTGGGCAATCACCTGATCCGTCACCGTCATACGTTCAGGACGCAGCTTGCGCCGTCGCAGATCTTGCCGAAGCCGGAGATGGAGGTGATGGCCGCCCGCTCCAGCTGCCGGTCGATGAGCTTGTCGTATTCCACCAGCACATCTCCGGCTCGCACCAGCTCCAGGGCGTACCGGTTATCCAGGCCGATGATCACGCCGTCCGCCACGGCAGAGGTTCTGTGCAGCTGAGCGCCCAGGGGAGAGGTCAGCTTGCCGGTACCCTGGAAGTTCAGACCGGTCAGCGGATTCTGAAGCTCAGGCACCTTCAGCAGCTTCATCATGGTACCGGTGGAGCAGAGGATGGTGTTCATGGTGTAGGGATCAAACTGACCCCAGAACTCCACCAGCTGGTCATAGCCCAGCTTCCCCTTGGTGCCGGAAAGAGGTGCGGTGCCGATGGTGTACTGAACGGCAGCATTTTCGTTGCCGTCGCCGGAGATCAGCACCCCCACCGCATCTGCCAGCTGCTGCTTCTGGATGTGGGCGCCGATCTGCCGGAGCATTACGCTGAACAGATCCAGCTTCTGGAACCGCAGTGCCTCATAGGAGGCCACCAGCATTCTGCCCCGCTTGGTCAGGCTCACCAGATGCTCCTTGGTTTTCACCTGGGTCTCAGGAATGGCCGCGCCCTCGGCCACGTCCTTCAGCTCCTTATCCGCGTCCGTGGGATTGGAGTAGATGGAGCGGTAGTCCATGGCATCGATGACGGTGGTGGTTGCGGTGATGGCAGGCAGGATGTCATTTTCCTCCATGCCCTGCCGGACGGTGCGGGCGATGTACTCCGGGAACAGCACCGCGGAATCCATGGTGGAGAAGAACTTCTCCACCGGGGAAGAGCCCGCCCCCTTTGCCCGGATGCCGAACCGCTTCAGCTGCCGCTGAAAGGCATCGGTGCCCTCCAGAGCGGTACCCCGGTAGTTTTCGCTGGGGTCGAGAGACTCCAGCACTTGGGTAAAGCTCATCCCCGCCTGCCGATACATACCCTTTTCCAGCTTCAGATTGTCGTAACCCATATCATTTCCTCCTAAAATAAAATTGTTAAATTGATAAATCTTCCAAAAGAACGCCCCAAGCCTTCCCCCGCGGGGAAGGTGGCACGGCAAAGCCGTGACGGATGAGGGAAGCTCCAGGCCCCGTCAGATCAGGAACCCACTCTCGATCTCCTCCGCTTTCCCCTTCACCCCCAGCAGCTGGCTCACCATGGGCAGGCTCTCATCCAGCCGTCCCTGCAAGGCCTCCTTCAGAGCCAGCAGTTCCTCCGCCCCGGCGGTCTGCGCCAGAGACCGGAGCACCGGCTCGGAAACTCCCAGCTCCAACGCCAGCCCCAGCCGAACCACGCAGTCCTCTAAGTCCTTCCGGTAACGTCTTCCCAACTCCGCCTCCTTCGTCAGCGTCCGATACTCCGCCTGAGCCCCGTGTTCCGCCGCCAGTTCCTTCAGGGAAACCGCCGCGCCCATGCCCTTCATGACCCCGGCCTCCCGCTGAGCCGGCACCGCCACAAAGGAAAACTCATAGGCATCCACCGGCTCCTTGAGGATCACCGCGCAGATCTGCCCATCGTAGTGCTCTCCCTTCACATGACCGCAGGTTCCGTACTCGCTGCCGCAGATGGAGCATACCGCCTGCGCCATGGCGCAGCCCACGGAAACCTCCTTCTTGATGCCCGCCTCGATGTCCGCAATCAGCTCGTCATTCTTGCCGCCCCGGCGGATGTAGGCCCAGGCCCGGATATAGCTTGCGTCCTTTTCCTTCACCACCTGGGTCTCGAAAATCCGGGCTACCTGATTTTCCGTGCTCCACCGGTGATCCAGAATTCCCGTTTTCCCGAGGAACAGCTTGGCAAGCCCGGGCAGTGCCCCGGTGTCGAACCGCTCCCCGTCCCGGTCAATCCGGTCGTCGCACAGCCGCAGGGAGAAGACATATACCTGCTCCCCGTTCAGCCTGGCCTTTGTCAAGGCATTGATCGCCTCCAACTGCGCCGCCGTCGGTGCCCCGCTGGATACCGTCTCGGCGGCCTTTCTGATTTCCATAAAATCCCTCCTTTAGTCCTTTTTGCGATAGTGCTCGGCCTGGGCCCGGTACAGCTCTGCCTGAGCCTCCTGGGTGATATCCTGAAGGCTGATGTCGTCCCATTCGATTTTCATCCGGTCGTCCAGCCCCTCCAGAGCCAGGAACATCCGGCAAATCCTGCCCATGGCCGGCTCCACCGCCCGGCGCAGCGCCCACAATTCCGAGGTCAGCAGGTCTGCCTGCTGGGTGCTCATCCGTTCCGTGGTGCTCCAACTGAGCCCCAGCAGGAAGGGCGGCAGGCCGGTTTTCGCCACCAGCTGCTCCAGAATCTGCCGCACAGGCACCTGGGAATCCAGAATCGGTGCTTCCCCGCCGATGACCTTGATCTCCACGTCCCCCACGGCCACGAAATCCCGGACGGTACCGTTTTTGTTGTCCTCCATGGCCTTGGCCCATTCCTCGGCCACAGCCTTGCCCCGCTCCTGAGCCGCCGCCCCGTCCAGTTCCTCGCCGCCCTTGCAGATGACGCTGTAGCGCACATTTCCCGCCCGCTCCCAGTTGACGCCGATGGTGTTGTAGATTTTCAGCAGAATATCCGCCAGGAAGGGCATTCCCCGGAACATACTCACTCCATAGGGGTGGGCAGGCTCCGGGTGCCAGGTGGTGAACAGCAGCAAATGCTGATAAGGGAGCGGCCGCATGAGCCCGTTTTTGTCCATGCCCCACAGCACCGTTTCCAGGGGATTCTCCCCTTCCTGCACTTCCAGCTTCGTCACGTCTCCCCAGCATACCGCCCGGAGCCGTCCTCCCGCCACAATCAGCTCCCCTACTGCCCGTCCGTAGGTCAGCAGACTGTCCAGGTATCCGGACAGGAAGCTTTCGATGCCCATCTGCCCCCGGCCGCAGGGCATGTTCGCCAGAAAATCGTTGAGCCTTTCCTGGGCCTCAGGGCTTTTGCACTTCACCTCAAAGCCACCGCACAGCCGCACCATTTTCCCCACGGCGGCATCCAGCACAGGGATGGCCTCCCGCATTTCCCGGTAGACCCGTTCCTCCCCGCCGCCCAGGGGCACAAACCCCCGCATAGCGCCGAAGGGGTGGGTATCCCCGCAGCGCAGCTGACTTGTCACCGCGCCGCCTCCGGCCTTCTTTTTCCGTTTCAATTCATCGTCTCCTTTCCACGCTCTGGGCCGCGAAGACCGGGGCGGATGCCCCCAGCACCGTCGCGGCGAAGTAGCGCATGTCGTCCATGGCGTGATCGTGCTCCTTGCGCACCCTGTCCTTCCCGCCGCCGGGTTCCCAGAGGTATTCCCCCAATTCCCGGATGCAGTCCGGGCAGGTGTCGCAGATAACCAGTTTCCCGGATTTCAGGCAGTCGGAAGTGAGCCGGATGCCGCTGAGCACATCGTTTTTCGCCTTGCGCACCGGAATCCCCCGGCGGCGAAGCACCTCAAGGAAGCTGGCGGCACTGGGGTCAACGATCACGCCCCGAAGTCTCCGGCCTCCCGCCAAGGCCTCCAGCGCGTCGGCATATTCCCCGTCAGTCATCTGCCGCTTTTCCCGACGGGAGTCGAAGTAGAATTCCGCCACCCGGTACCAGCTTTCTCCCTTTCTGCCCCACAGTCCCATGGAAGTGGGATTCACCGTGCCGTAATCGCAGGAGATGTACCAATCCTGGCACCCCTCCGGAGCCGACCTCAGCATATCCGGGGTGAAGAAGTCGTAGACCCGCCCCTCGGCCTGAACCCACTGCCCCAGAATATACCTCTGGTAGAACACCCCGGTATACAGCCGCCGGTACCGCTCCCGGATGCCTTCCGTCAGGGAAGGGTTATCCTCCATGGTAAATTGGAGCCGCAGGCAGTTCCGCTTTTCCGCCTCCAGAATCCAGGTTTTGTAGAACCAGTGCTCCGGTCCCTCCGGGTTGCAGTTGAACCAGAGCCGGCTTCCCGCCACAGAGCACCGGGCGCAGGCCTGCTCCACGAAGGAACGGGGCATCAGGGCGGTTTCGTCCAGAAGGATTCCGGCGAAGGTAATGCCCTGAATCAGAGACGCGGAGCTTTCGTCCCGACCGCCGAAGGTGTAGAACCGATTTTCCCGACCCCACAGCTTCAGAATAACCAGATTTTCCGTCCGCTTCTCCTGGCAGGTTGCCCCCAAAGCCTCCAACTTCGGCAGAATCTCCGACAGAACGTTTCGCCGGAGGGAGCCGATGGTCTTCCCGCAGACTCCGAACTTCTGGCTTCGGAAGCAGCTCATGGCCCACAGGAAGAACCCCAGTCCCATGGCCAGGGTTTTCCCGGACCGCACTGCCCCATCGCAGACGATGGCCTCCTTGTGGCAATCCGGAGAGCCTGGCATCCACCAGGTGAGCACCCTGCGCTGCTTGGCAGAGAATTCCGTCATGGTTCCCCACCGCCGCTCAGTGCCTTCAGAAACTCCGCCGCTTCCCCATCGTCCGCGCCGATGGCGGCGGACAGTGCCTCCACCGCCTTCAGCCGGTCGATGAGCTTCACCTCCACCCCGCCCTTGTCGCTTCGGCGCACCTCGCTGAGCAGGCTCAGCTCCAGCGCGTCCAGGTCAGGGCAATCCTCCAGCACCAGCCGAACGCAGTCGTTGGCGCTGCCAAAGGCCAACTCTCCCAACCGCCGGACGATATCCCTTCGGCTGAGTTTTCCGGAGCGGATTCGCCCTTCCAACCGTGAAGATCTTTCCTTGTTCATTGCAGCCTCCTTTCACCCCTGTCTCCAAATCCCGCCTTTTTTGCACGGCTGACGGCAAATTTTCCCCGGCGGATATAGGAAAGTAGTTGCATTCTTCCGCAAAAGAGGTAGAATAGACCTATACAGAAATCCACGCGGCCTCCGGGCGGCGAGAATCAGGAGAGATTGCCCATGACCATTGAACAGTGCTATGCCCGGATAGGCGGCAGCTTCGCCGAAGTCAGTGCCCGGCTCCCCGACACCTGCCTGGTTGAAAAATTCGTCCGCAAGTTTCCGGAGGATCCCAGCTATGCCCAGCTGAAGCAGGCCCTGGCGGATGACTGCCTGGCCGATGCCTTCCGGGCTGCCCATACGCTCAAGGGCGTAGCCGCGAACCTGAGCTTCGAGCCTCTGCGCCGGTCCGCCAGCGCGCTTACGGAGCTTCTGCGCCACGCCGACAGCATCCCCCCTGAGGCGCATCCTCTGTTTGCCCAGGTCACCCGGGACTATGAGGCCACCCTTGCCGCCATCGCCCAGCTGGACTAACACCCCCAAGCCTTCCCCTGAGAGGGTGGTGCTCCGCGCAGCGAATTCAAATCAATCAATTGCCAGTGGCAATTGCTCCATAGTGTATAGGTGCCCGCCGCGGCGGGCGGATGAGGTCGCTTTTGCATTACCTTCCGCACTTTCCTATAGCGCATGTCATTGCGAACCAGCGCGCACGCTGGTGTGGCAATCCGTTCTCTTATCATGTCGATTATTCTGACATTTCGGGGAATGCGGATTGCCACACCAGTGACATCGGTCACTGGTTCGCAATGACCGCTAAGGAAGCTCTGAATAGAACCCCCAAGGGCGGCCAATCATGGCTGCCCTTATTTCGTTCCCCGCTAACCCGCACAAACCGCCCCGTCCCATCTTCCCGCTTTTTGTCACTTTTAGAAAAAAGTGTGTTTCAAAGGCGGACTTTTGCATTTCCCTGCTTGACACTGACGGCGACTCGTGCTATAATCCGGCACACATAGAGATAACGCTTTGAAGAGAATAAAGCAATTTCCCTTCCCCCTTCAGAGAGCTGCCGGTTGGTGCGAGGCAGCGGCGGACGAAATTGTATACTGGTCTCTGAGCGGTCTGCCTGAAAGGAATTCCGAGTAAGCAGAACGGAGCCCGACCGATACAGCGGGAGACGGTTGTTGGATCGTCGTGAGGTGGCCGCGTAATGCGGCAAAAAGAGTGGTACCGCAAGGTTTTTATGTCAGTAAAGGCCCTGTCTCTTTCAATTTGGAGAGACAGGGTGTTTTTATAACCATTCTCCCAGGAATTCCCCTATTTTTCTCCGAATCACCCAGGAAAGGAACAAACTGCCATGGTCACAATTGATAAAATCTTCCACGCCTCCGTTGTCCTGAAGGACATCATCCGTCCCACCCCCTTAGCCAAGGCCTACGGCATTGCCGAGGACTGCGCCCTCTACCTGAAGCCCGAGTGCCTGCAAAAGACCGGCTCTTTCAAGCTTCGGGGCTCCGGCTATAAAATCGCTATGCTTTCCGATGAGGAAAAGGCCAAGGGCGTCATCGCCTGCTCCGCCGGCAACCACGCCCAGGGCGTGGCGCTGGCCGCCAGCAAGTGCGGCATCTCTTCCCTGATCTGCCTGCCCGATACCGCCCCCATCTCCAAGGTGGAGGCCACCAAGGGCTACGGTGCCCAGGTCTGCCTGGTGCCCGGTGTCTACGACGATGCCTATAACAAGGCTCTGGAACTGAAGGAGGAGCACGGCTACACCTTTGTCCACCCCTTCGACGATGAGTACGTCATCGCCGGTCAGGGCACCATCGGTCTGGAGATCATGAATGAAATGAGCGACGTGGATGCGGTTCTGGTGCCCATCGGCGGCGGCGGACTGATCTCCGGCGTGGCCTGCGCCATCAAGTCTATCTCCCCCCATGTGAAGGTCTACGGCGTTCAGGCCGCCGGCGCTCCCAGCATGTATAACGCCATCCACCACGGCAAAATGGAAGCCCTGACATCCGTTTCCACCATTGCCGACGGCATCGCCGTGAAAAAGCCCGGCGAGCTGACCTATGAAATGGTCAAAAACTATGTGGACGACATTGCTCTCGTCACCGAGGACGAAATTGCCGCCGCCATTCTGGCTCTCATCGAGAAGCAGAAGATGATCGCCGAGGGTGCCGGTGCGGTTTCCGTGGCCGCCGCCATGTTCCACAAGTTCCCCCTGGAGGGCAAGAAGGTGGTCAGCCTGATCTCCGGCGGCAACATCGACGTGACCAGCCTGTCCCGGGTCATTGACCGGGGTCTGATGAAGTCCGGCCGCACCACCAGCCTGCTCATCGAGCTGGTGGACAAGCCCGGCCAGCTGATGGAGGTCTCCCGGATTATCGCCCAGTGCGGCGGCAATGTGATTTCCGTCCACCACGAGCGCAACGGTGAAACCGAATCCATCAACGGCTGCTATCTGCGGCTGTCTCTGGAAACCCGAAATTACGACCATGTCCAGCAGATCACCCAGGCACTGAAGGATGCCGGCTTTAAGATAGTATAAAATTTGGGCATTTAGAAAAAAGATGTCATTGCGAACCAGTCCTCAGACTGGTGTGGCAATCCCCCGGATCGGCGTGAGCAGGCTGCTTTCCCGTCAATCCCGGTGGATGCGGCCGCCGTCTTTTTCCGCCCGGAAATAAAAGGAGAAAAACGCATATGGATACCAGCAAATACGCAATCGGCTATTACCCGGCTCCGGGCAGCCACTTTAAGTGGGTTCACAAGGATCACATTGAAAAGGCTCCCCAATGGTGCAGCGTGGACCTGCGGGACGGCAACCAAAGCCTGGTGATTCCCATGAGTCTGGAAGAGAAGCTGGAATTCTACCATATGCTCCTTCGCATCGGCTTCAAGGAAATCGAGGTAGGCTTCCCCGCCGCCTCGGAAACCGAGTACGAGTTCCTGCGCACCCTGATTGAAAATCACATGATTCCCGGTGATGTATCCGTCCAGGTGCTGACCCAGTGCCGGGAGCACATCATCCGCCGGACCTTCGAGGCCTGTAAGGGTGCCCCCAACGCCATCATTCACTTCTATAATTCCACTTCCGTTGCCCAGCGGGAGCAGGTCTTCCGCAAGAGCAAGGAGGAGATCAAGCAGATTGCCGTGGAGGGCGCCCGGCTTGTGAAGAAGCTGGCCGCGGAATATGAGGGCAATTTCCGCTTCGAGTATTCCCCCGAAAGCTTCACCGGCACCGAGCCGGAGTACGCCCTGGAAGTGTGCAACGCGGTTCTGGACGTGCTGGAGCCGGGCCCTGACAACAATGTCATCATCAACCTGCCCGTCACCGTGGAAATGAGCCTGCCTCACGTCTACGCCAGCCAGATTGAGTACATGAGTGAAAACCTCAAGTACCGGGAGTATGTCACCGTCTCCCTGCATCCGCACAATGACCGGGGCACCGGCGTTGCCGACACGGAGCTGGCGCTGCTGGCCGGAGCCGACCGGGTGGAAGGCACCCTCTTTGGCAACGGCGAGCGCACCGGCAACGTAGACGTGATTACCCTGGCCATGAATATGTACTCCCATGGCGTTGACCCGGAGCTGGACTTCACCGACATGCCCGCCATCTGCAAGACCTACGAGGAGTGCACCCGGATGCACGTCTATGAGCGAAGCCCCTACGCCGGTTCTCTGGTCTTCGCCGCCTTCTCCGGCTCCCACCAGGATGCCATTGCCAAGGGCATGGCCTGGCGGAAGGAAAAGAATCTCCACCATTGGACGGTTCCCTACCTGCCGGTGGATCCCCAGGACATCAGCCGCACCTACGATGCCGACGTCATCCGGGTCAATTCCCAGAGCGGCAAGGGCGGCATCGGATATCTTCTGGAGCAGGCCTACGGCTACATCCTGCCGCCGAAGATGCGCGAGCACCTGAGCTATCAGTGCAAGTCCGTCTCCGACCACGACCACCGGGAGCTGAAAGCCGAGGACGTGCTGGCCATCTTCATGGATCACTATCTGAACGTAAACCACCCCCTGGCCATTTCCTCCCTCCATTTCACCCAGAATGCTGAGGGCGTGGATGCCATCGTCACCTTCCTGCGCCATGGTCGGGAAACCACCGTCCAGAGCAAGGGCAACGGCTCTCTGGATGCGGTGAGCAACGCCCTCAAGGCCTACTCCGGTGCCGATTACACCCTGAAGGTCTACACCGAGCACTCCGTCCAGGAGCGCAGCTCCGGCTCCACCGCCGCGGCCTATATCGGCCTGGAAGCGCCCGACGGCACCATGTACTGGGGTGCGGGCACGGACACGGATATCATCAAGGCCAGTGCCGGCGCGCTGATCGGTGCCTACAATAATATGACGAACAAGTGAGGTTTTTACCATGGGCATGACATTAACGCAGAAAATTCTCGCTTCCCACGCAGGACTTCCCGTTGTAACCCCCGGTCAGCTGATTCAGGCCAAGCTGGACATCGTCCTGGGCAACGACATCACCACTCCCGTGGCCATCAACGAGTTCACCAAGAACGGCTTTGACACCGTTTTCGACAAGGATAAAATCGCCATCGTTCTCGACCACTTCGTTCCCAATAAGGACATCAAGGCCGCGGAGCAGAGCAAGCAGTGCCGCCAGTTTGCCTGTGCCCACTGCGTCAGCCATTTCTACGACGTAGGCAAAATGGGCATCGAGCACGCTCTGCTTCCCGAGCAGGGTGTGGTCACCGCCGGTGACTGCATCATCGGCGCGGACAGCCACACCTGCACCTACGGTGCCCTGGGCGCTTTCTCCACCGGCGTCGGCTCCACGGATATGGCCGCCGGCATGGCCACCGGCGAGGCCTGGTTCAAGGTTCCCGCCGCCATCCGCTTCCATCTCACCGGCAAGCTTCCCAGGAGTTGCAGCGGCAAGGACGTGATTCTCACCATCATCGGCAAGATCGGTGTGGACGGCGCGCTGTATAAGTCCATGGAGTTTACCGGCCCCGGTGTTGCCGCCCTTACCATGGATGACCGGCTGTGCATCTGCAATATGGCCATCGAGGCCGGTGCCAAGAATGGCATCTTCCCCGTGGACGAGGTCACGATGAAGTATCTGGAAGGCCGCAGCGAGCGTGCCCCCAAGGTCTTTGAAGCCGACCCGGACGCTTCCTATGAGCAGACCGTTGAAATCGATCTGTCCGCCATCGTCCCCACCGTGGCCTGCCCCCACCTGCCGGAGAACACCCACCCCGCCAGGGAGCTGGGCAATATCAAAATCGACCAGGTGGTCATCGGCAGCTGCACCAACGGCCGGATGGAGGACATGGAAACCGCTTACCGCATTCTGAAAGGTCATCACGTTGCCGACGGCGTGCGCTGCATTATCATTCCCGCCACCATGCGGATTTATCGGGAGTGCGTAGAGCGGGGTTACGTCACCGCCTTCATTGACGCCGGCGCGGTCGTCTCCACCCCCACCTGCGGGCCCTGCCTCGGCGGCTACATGGGCATTCTCGCCGCCGGAGAGCGGTGCGTTGCCACCACCAACCGGAACTTCGTCGGTCGGATGGGTCATGTGGACAGCGAGGTCTACCTCGCCAGCCCCGCCACTGCCGCCGCTTCCGCCCTGACCGGCTTCATCACCGAACCCAAGGAGGACTGAACCATGAATACCCAGGGAACCGTTTTCAAATACCCGGACAACGTGGATACCGATGTCATCATCCCTGCCCGGTACTTAAACACCGCCGATGCCAAGGAGCTGGCCAAGCACTGCATGGAGGACATTGACAAGAGCTTCGTAAACCGGGTTCACCCCGGCGACATCATGGTTGCCGGCTGGAACTTCGGCTGCGGCTCCTCCCGGGAGCACGCCCCCCTCGTCATCAAGACCTGCGGCACCGGCTGCGTCATCGCCAAGTCCTTCGCCCGGATTTTCTACCGGAACGCCATCAATATCGGCCTGCCCATTCTGGAGTGCGAGACCGCGGCGGAAGAAATTCAGGCTGGCGATCAGGTCAGCGTGGACTTTGATACCGGCATCATTACGGATGTCACCACCGGTAAAACCTACCGGGCAGAGCCCTTCCCGGCGTTCATCCAGAACATTATAAAAAAGGGCGGCCTGCTTGCATCCTTGAAGGAGATGTGATAAAATGACGAAACGCATCGCACTGATTCCCGGCGACGGCATCGGCCCGGAAATTGTAGCCCAGGCCAAGACCGTTCTTGACCGGGTTGCCGAAATCTTCGGCCATGAATTTACCTATACCGAGGTTTCCATGGGCGGCAATGCCATCGACCGCTACGGCGACCCTCTGCCCCAGGAAATGCTGGATAAATGCCTGGCCTCCGATTCCGTCCTTCTGGGTGCGGTTGGCGGCCCCAAGTGGAACGGCGTTCCCGGCCCCCAGCGGCCCGAAAAGGGACTTCTCCGGCTGCGTGCCGGCATGGGGGTCTACAGCAACAACCGCCCGGCAAAGATCTGGCCTCAGCTGGCCTCCGCCTCTCCCCTGAAGCCGGAGATTGTAGAGGGGGGCATTGACTTTCTCATCGTCCGGGAGCTCATCGGCGGCATTTACTTCGGCAAGCACGAAACCGTCACCGAAAACGGGGAGCCCGTTGCCATTGACGAGCTGCGCTACACCGAAAGCGAAATCCGCCGGATCGGCCGCATCGGCTTTGAAACCGCCCAAAAGCGCAATCACAGGCTGTGCAGCGTGGAAAAAAGCAACGTGCTGGATTCCTCCCGTCTGTGGAAAAAGGTCATGCACCAGCTGGCGGCGGAATATCCGGACGTGGAGCTGTCCGACATGCTGGTAGACAACTGCGCCATGCAGATCGTCAAGGATCCCAGTCAGTTTGACGTAATCGTCACGGAAAACATGTTCGGCGACATTCTCTCGGACGAAGCCTCCATGATTACCGGCTCCATCGGCATGATTCCCTCCTCCTCCCTGGGAGACGGCACCCGTGGTCTTTACGAGCCCATCCACGGCTCCGCCCCGGACATTGCGGGCAAGGACATTGCCAACCCCATCGGCACCATTCTGGCCGCGGCCATGATGCTCCGCTATTCCTTTGATATGGCAGTGGAAGCGGATTGCATCGAGTCTGCCGTCTCCGCCGTTCTGGAGGCCGGCTATCGCACCGGCGACATTTTCAGCCCCGGCTGTACTCAGGTCGGCTGCCTGGAAATGGGCCGTCTGGTGACGGAACACTTGAAGAAAGGATGATTTTATGGTTCTTTCCGGTTCGGATATTCTCGTTCGTACCCTGATCGAGCAGGGTGTGGACGTGGTTTTTGGCTATCCCGGCGGTCAGGTCATCAACATTTACGATTCCCTTTATAAATACCAGGGCGAGCTTCGCCATGTGCTGGCCGCTCACGAGCAGGGCGCGGCTCACGCCGCCGACGGCTACGCCCGTGCCACCGGCAAGGTAGGCGTGGTCATCGCCACCTCCGGCCCCGGCGCCACCAATCTGGTCACCGGCATCGCCACCGCCTACCTGGACTCCGTGCCCCTGGTGGCCATCACCGGCAACGTGCCCAGCTCCACCATCGGTACCGACGGCTTCCAGGAGGTGGACATCACCGGCGTGACGCTCCCCATTACCAAGCACAATTTCTTCGTCGGCTCTGTGGAGGAGCTGGCGGACACCCTTCGTCAGGCCATGCGCCTTGCCAAATCCGGCCGCCCCGGCCCGGTGCTCATCGATATCCCCAAGGACGTGCAGATTGCGTCCTGCGACTATGCGCCCCAGCCCCCCATTCCGGCAGACGAGACCTTCCCCGCCAAGGATGTCCGGATTCAGCAGGCGGCAGAAACCATCAACGCCTCCCGGAAGCCCTTTATTTACTTCGGCGGCGGTCTCATCACCAGCGAGGCTCAGGACGAGCTTTTACAGCTGGCAGAGCTCATCGACGCGCCCATCGGCTGCTCTCTCATGGGCATCTCCGGCGTTCCCACCGACTATCCCAGATTTCTGGGAATGCAGGGTATGCACGGCCACTACGCCTCCTCCACCGCCATGCACAACGCTGACTGCATCATTGCCCTGGGCTGCCGGTTCAACGACCGGGTCACCGGCAACCGGGCCAAATTCGCCGTAGGCGCGAAAATTGTTCACATTGACATTGACGGCGCGGAGCTGGGCAAGACCGTCTCCCCCATCCACGGCCTCCGGGGTGACGTGAAGAAAACCCTGCAAAAGCTTCTTCCTCTGCTTCGCAAGGTCTCTCACCCGGACTGGCAGGCGCAGATTGACGAAATGCTTGTCCAGGAGCAGGCAGGTCTGGACAGCCGGGAGGGCATGACCCCCCGGAATGTCATCACCACCCTGAACCGGTTCCTGGGAGAAAATACCCCCGTTGCCACCGATGTCGGTCAGCACCAGATGTGGGCTGCCCAGTACCTGAACCTGAAAACCAGCCGTCGGTTCCTTTCCAGCGGCGGCCTGGGCACCATGGGCTTCGGCATGGGTGCGGCCATCGGCGCGGCGCTGGGCTGCGGCGAGCGTTCCGTGCTGGTCACCGGCGACGGCAGCTTCGGCATGAACCTGAACGAGCTGGCCACCGCCGTTGCCAATCAGATTCCCATGGTAATTCTGCTGCTGGACAACAACGTCCTGGGCATGGTTCGCCAGTGGCAGACCCTTTTCTTCGACAAGCACTATTCCAATACCAACCTGGATGCCCGGAAGACGGATTTCGTCAAACTGGCAGAAGCCTTCGGTGCGGAGGGCTCCCGGGCTCTGACCATCCCGGAGCTGGAAGCGGCTCTTGCCAAGGCCTTCTCCTGGAACGGCCCCTATCTCATCGACTGCGCTATTGACCGGGACGAGTTCGTCCTTCCCATGCTTCCTCCCGGCGGCTCCATGGACGACATCATTACAAGGATCGGTGACTGACATGAAAACATTTTCCGTGGCCATTCTGGTCAACAATCAGTTCGGCGTTCTGAACCGGGTCACCAGCATGTTCCGCCGCCGTCAGTTCAACATCATCTCCCTGACCGTCTCCGAAACCGAGTCCGAGAAATTCTCCCGGATCACCGTCCGTTCCGAAGGGGACGGAATGAAGAAGGAGCAGCTTATCAACCAGCTCTACAAGCTTCCGGACGTGGTGTCCATTGCGGAGCTGGACAACCTGGACACCGTCAGCCGGGAGCTGCTGCTCATCAAGGTGCGCAATGACCCGGCTGTCCGGGGAGAGATCAGCGCCGCCTCCGATGCCTACGAGGGCAAGATCGTGGACTTCACCAAGGATTCCATCATCATCCAGATGATCGGCGACAGCCGGAAGATCGACAACTTCGTCACCCTGATGAAGGAGTACGAGATTCTGGAAATCTGCCGTACCGGCATGGTCGCCCTCCAGCGAGGCGCGACCACCATCCGCAAAGTCAACCTGTAAACCCCATCCGTTTTCGGATGCACATTTATCAAAGAAAGGATAATTCCCATGAACCGTATTTTTTATCAGCAGGACTGTGACCTTCAGAAGCTGGCCGGCAAGACCGTTGCCATCATCGGCTACGGCTCCCAGGGTCACGCCCACGCCCTCAACCTGAAGGAGAGCGGCGTGAACGTCATCGTTGGTCTGTACACCGGCTCCAAGAGCTGGGCCAAGGCCGAAGCCCAGGGCATGACCGTCATGACCGCCGCGGAAGCCACCAAGGCCGCCGATATCATCATGATCCTGATCAACGACGAGAAACAGGCCGCCCTGTACAAGCAGAGCATCGAGCCCAACCTGGCTCCCGGCAAGACCCTGGCCTTCGCCCACGGCTTCAACATCCACTTCGGCTGCATCAAGCCCCCCAAGGACGTGAACGTCATCATGATCGCCCCCAAGGGCCCCGGCCACACCGTGCGCAGCGAGTACCTGGCAGGTAAGGGCGTGCCCTGCCTGATTGCCGTGGAGCAGGACGCCACCGGCGATGCCTGGGACATTGGTCTGGCTTACGCGCTGGGCATCGGCGGTGCCCGTGCCGGCGTGCTGGAAACCGACTTCCGCACCGAGACCGAGACCGACCTCTTCGGTGAGCAGGCCGTTCTGTGCGGCGGCGTGTGCGCTCTGATGCAGGCGGGCTTTGAGACCCTGTGCGAGGCCGGCTACGATCCCAGAAACGCTTACTTTGAGTGCATCCATGAGATGAAGCTGATCGTTGACCTCATTTACCAGTCCGGCTTCAGCGGTATGCGCTACTCCATCTCCAACACCGCCGAGTACGGCGACTACGTCACCGGCCCCAAGATCATCACCGCCGAGACCAAGAAGGCCATGAAGCAGATTCTGTCCGACATCCAGGACGGCACCTTCGCCAAGGACTTCCTGCTGGATATGTCCTCCGCCGGTGCCCAGGTGCACTTCAACGCCATGCGCAAGCTGGCCTCCGAGCACCCCTCCGAGGTCGTCGGCCGGGAAGTCCGGAAGCTCTACAGCTGGAGCGATGAGGATCAGCTCATCAACAACTAATTCTGCCCAAAAACGCGGTCATTGCGAGCCAGTGGTGCTCCGCGCAGCGAATCAAAATTATAATAACTGCCGGTGGCAGTTATACCATAATGTAGCGCAGACTGGCGTGGCCCCCTCCGGGGATTCCCTCCGGTCACAATCCCTCGGTTCCTCCGAGAACCCTCGTCAGTGCTCACACTGGCGTAGCCCCCTCCGGGGATTCCCCCCATTCATCCGAGGACCCCGATAGAACCCGTAGGGGACGATGCCCTCATCGTCCCGAATCACCGGCAGTGTATACCGCCGAATGAACGTGTATCCCCCCCTCCATTGCAGACCGGCGTCCCCGGTCTGCAATGTCCATATTCCAAAGAAAGAGGAAACTCCTATGATGATGAAAGACAAGGTCGTGAACGGCCCCCAGAACGCCACCCACCGCAGTCTTTACCATGCCCTGGGTCTGACCGAGGAGGAGCAGCAGCGTCCTCTCATCGCCGTGGTCAGCTCCTACAACGAGATCGTCCCCGGCCACATGAACCTGGATAAGATTGTGGATGCCGTAAAGCTGGGCGTGGCCATGGCCGGCGGCACTCCCATCGTTTTCCCCGCCATTGCCGTCTGCGACGGCATTGCCATGGGACACGAGGGCATGAAGTATTCCCTGGTCACCCGGGATCTGATCGCCGACTCCACCGAGGCCATGCTCAAGGCCCACGGCTTTGACGGCGCGGTCATGGTTCCCAACTGTGACAAGAACGTGCCTGGGCTTCTGATGGCAGCCGCCCGGGTGAATATCCCCACCATTTTCGTCAGCGGCGGCCCCATGCTGGCCGGTCGGGTGGACGGCAAGAAAACCAGCCTGTCCAGCATGTTCGAGGCCGTAGGTGCCTACACCGCCGGTAAGATTGACGAGGCTCGGCTCACCTACTGCGAGAAAAATACCTGCCCCACCTGCGGCTCCTGCTCCGGCATGTACACCGCCAACTCCATGAACTGCCTGACGGAGGTTCTGGGCATGGGTCTGCGGGGCAACGGCACCATTCCCGCGGTCTATTCCGCCCGGATCGAGCTTGCCAAACACGCCGGTATGCAGGTCATGGAGCTGGTGCGCAAAGGCATCCGCCCCCGAGACATCATGACCCCCGCCGCCATCCGCAATGCCCTCACCGCCGACATGGCTCTGGGCTGCTCCACCAATTCCATGCTCCATCTGCCCGCCATCGCCAACGAGTGCGGTGTGGACTTCAATCTGGACATGGCCAATGAAATCAGTGCCGTCACCCCCAACCTGTGCCATCTGGCTCCCGCCGGCCCCACCTATATGGAGGACCTGAACGCCGCCGGCGGTGTCTACGCCGTCCTCAAGGAGCTGACCAAGAAGCACCTTCTTGACACCTCCGTCCTCACCGTCACCGGCAAAACCCTGGGCGAGAACATCGCCGACGCCGAGAACATCAACCCCACCGTCATCCGTCCCGTGGAGAACCCCTATTCCCCCACCGGCGGCATTGCCGTCCTCCGGGGCAACCTGGCTCCCGAGGGCAGCGTAGTCAAGCGCAGCGCGGTGCTGCCGGAAATGCTGGTGCATGAGGGCCCCGCCCGGGTCTTCGACAGCGAGGAGGAGGCTCAGGCCGCCATCAACGCAGGTTCCATTCATCCCGGTGACGTGGTGGTCATCCGCTACGAAGGCCCCAAGGGCGGCCCGGGTATGCGGGAAATGCTGAACCCCACCTCTGCCATCATGGGCATGGGTCTGGGCAATTCCGTGGCGCTCATCACCGACGGTCGGTTCTCCGGTGCCACCCGGGGTGCCTGCATCGGCCACGTCTCTCCGGAAGCCGCCTCCGGCGGCCCCATCGGCATTGTCCGGGAGGGAGACATGATCTCCATCGATATCCCGAATAGCCGCCTGGAGCTGAAAATCTCCGACGAGGAGCTGGCCGCCCGGCTGGCCGCCTTCACCCCCAAGAAAAAGGAGCTGTCCGGCTATCTGAAGCGCTATGCCGCCCTGGTTTCCAGCGGCGCGAAGGGTGCGATCCTGAACGTATGAAGCTGACAGAACTCTATCTCAGGCTCCAGTCCCTGGCAATTTTCCGCAGTCTTTTGTCCGACCCGGTGCTGGAAGCCCTGGTTTCCTTCCTGGGAGCCGGTGACACCGCCCAGGCGGTATCCCGGTACGCGGAGTTCGTCTGCCGGCTTTACGCCACGGGCAAGCGGACTCTGGCCGGCTATATCCAGCACATCGTTACAAATGACGAGAACACCTACATCCGCATGATCGGCTCCGGGGCTACCCCCTGGCCGGAAATGGAGGACGTGGTGACCCGGGAGCTGGAGGTTTTCCAGGCCGTGGCCGACCTGACCCCGGAAAGCCTTCGGGAAGCCGTAGATTGGGAGGGCTATCTTCCCCGGTTTGCCGGAAAGCAGGTGGACATTCCCGCCAGCTACCGTCAGCGGTGCGCCAACATCCACAGGTACGGCTACGGCATTTACGCCAAGTACATCATGTTCTACCTGGACGAGGGCAACCGGATTGTGCCGGTCATCAATCCGGATCAGACCCGGCTGTCCTCTCTGGTCGATTACAAGCGGGAGCAGAAGATTATCCTGGACAATACCCTTGCCCTTCTGGAGGGCAAGCCTGCCGCCAACATTCTGCTCACCGGTGACGCGGGCACCGGCAAGTCCTCCACCGTCAAGGCCGTGGTCAACGAGCTTCACGACCGGGGTCTGCGGATTCTGGAGGTGCGCAAGGAGCAGCTTCACGCCATTCCCGCCATTTTGGATGCCCTGAACACCAACCCCCTGAAATTCATCCTCTTCATCGATGATCTGTCCTTCCAGAAGGATGACGACAATTTCAGTGCCCTCAAGGCAATTTTGGAGGGCAGCGTGTCTGCCAAGAGTGCCAACGTGGTGATTTACGCCACCTCCAACCGCCGCCACCTGGTGAAGGAAAGCTTCTCTCAGCGGGAGGGGGACGACATCCACCGCAACGACACCATGCAGGAAATCATCTCCCTGTCCGAGCGGTTCGGCATTCAGGTCACCTTCCAGAAGCCCACCAAGGAGGTCTACCTGAGCATCGTCCGCCATCTGGCCCGGGAAAAGGGCATCTCCATGGAGGATTCCGAGCTGGATATGCTTGCTGAGCGCTTTGCCCTTGGCCGGGGCGGCCGTTCCGCCCGAGCCGCCAACCAGTTCATCGACAGTCTCATTTCCCAGTCATAGCTGATAGAACGTTGTCATTGCGAACCAGTGCCGCAGCACTGGTGTGGCAATCCCCCGGTCATTCCGAGAACTGCCATATGTCGTGTCACTGGCGTGGCCCTTTCCAAGGATTCCCTCCGGTCACAATCCCCCGGTCTTTTCGAGAACCTTCGAAATAACACTCCTCACCCACAAACGGCTCCCCAATTGGGGAGCCGTTTTCATCCCTTTCCCAACTTTTTCTTCGTAATTTTTACCAAATATCTTGCAATCTATTTGTTGAAGTGCTATAATGCAAAATTGAAAGTTTGTGTCAAGTTACTTCAAAAAGGAGATATTTTATATGGTTTCTCAGGACAAAATCCGTAATATTGCCATCATTGCCCACGTTGACCATGGCAAAACCACCCTGGTAGACGAAATGCTCAAGCAGGGCGGCATCTACCGGGAGAATCAGGCCACCGTGGAGCGGGTCATGGACTCCGGCGACCTGGAGCGGGAGCGTGGCATCACCATTCTGGCTAAGAACACCTCCGTCCACTACAAGGACTACAAGATCAACATCGTGGACACTCCGGGTCACGCCGATTTCAGCGGCGAGGTGGAGCGGATCCTGAAGATGGTCAACGGCGTTATCCTGCTGGTGGATGCCGCCGAAGGCCCCATGCCCCAGACCCGGTTCGTCCTTCAGAAGGCTCTGGAGCTGGGTCACAAGGTCATCGTGGCCGTGAACAAGATCGATAAGCCCGATGCCCGTGTCCATGAGGTCATGGACGAGGTTCTGGAGCTGCTGCTGGAGCTGGACGCCACCGATGAGCAGTTCAATTCCCCCACGATCTTCTGCTCCGGCCGTCAGGGCACCGCTTCCTACGGCCCCGATGAAGTGGGCACCGACCTGACCCCCCTGTTTGAAACCATCGTCAACTATATCCCCGCCCCCGGCGGCGACGATACCGCCCCCCTGCAGCTGCTGGTTTCCTCCATCGACTACAATGAATATGTAGGCCGGATCGCCGTGGGTCGTGTGGAGCGGGGTACCATTAAGGTCAACCAGGAAGTCACCATCTGCGACTACCACGATCCCGAGGTCAAGCAGCGGGGCAAGGTGGTTGCCCTGTATGAGTTCGACGGCCTGGCCAAGAACCCCATTCCCGAAGCCCACGCCGGCGAAATCGTCGCCCTGTCCGGCATGGCGGACATCACCATCGGCCGCACCCTGTGTGCCCCGGACTGTGTGGAGCCTCTGCCCTTCGTGAAGATTTCCGACCCCACCATTGAAATGACCTTCGCCGTCAACGATTCTCCCTTCGCCGGCAAGGAGGGCAAGTTCGTCACCTCCCGGAACCTCCGGGATCGGCTGGAAAAGGAGCTTCTCAAGGACGTGTCCCTGCACGTCAGCGAGCAGGGCACCGATGCCTTCAACGTAGCCGGCCGTGGCGAAATGCACCTTAGCATCCTCATGGAGACCATGCGCCGGGAGGGCTACGAGTTCTCCGTGTCCACCCCCCGTGTGCTAACCAAGACCATTGACGGCAAGCTCTGCGAGCCCATCGAGCGGATGGTCGCCGACGTGCCGGAGGAGTGCATGGGCTCCGTCATCGAGAAAATGGGTCGCCGGAAGGGTGATCTTCTGGGCATGACCCCCATGGGCAGCCGCTACCGTCTGGAGTTCCTGGTTCCCTCCCGGGGTCTGTTCGGCTACCGGAACGAGTTCCTGACGGACACCCGTGGCGAGGGCATCATGTCCTCCGTGCTGGATTCCTACGCCCCCATGAAGGGCGAGATTGAGCGCCGTCAGGTGGGCTCCCTCATCGCCTTTGAGACCGGCGAGGCCGTGACCTACGGTCTGGCCGCCGCCCAGGAGCGGGGCGCCCTGTTCATCGGCCCCGGCACTCCCGTCTACGCCGGCATGGTGGTAGGCGTATGCAGCCGGAACGAGGACATGACCGTCAACGTCTGCAAGCGCAAGCAGCTGACCAACATGCGTGCCGCCGGTTCCGATGAGGCCACCCGGCTCACGCCCCCCAAGATCATGTCCCTGGAGCAGTGCCTGGAATTCCTGGCCGACGACGAGCTGCTGGAATGCACCCCCAAGAGCCTGCGGATCCGCAAGCGGGAGCTGGATCACAGCATCCGTATGCGCAACCTGATGAAAAAACGCGCTCAGGAGCAGGGCTAAAAATCATGAATACACGCCTTTGGGCACTGCTGTTGGCTTTTGCCCTGTGCCTGAGCGGCTGCGCCCAGGCCACCCCGGAGGCTCCTGCCTCCGAGGCGATTTCCGAAACCTTCCAGCCAGTAGCTGTGACAGAAGCCCCGACAACCTCCGAGTCTACTGTTTCTCTGCCCCAGCCGGTGACCACCCTTCTGACCTTCGTGGGCGACTGCACCCTGGGTGCCAACCCCAGCAATTACTATGCGGGCAGCGGCTTCATCCAGACCATCGGTGAAAATTACGACTACCCCTTCCGGAACGTAGCCGTCTATTTTCAGAACGACAACGCCACCCTCGCCAATCTGGAAGGCCCCCTGACCGACTCCGGCAACCCGGCGGACAAAACCCACACCTTCCGGGGCCCCACGGCCTACAGCCAGATTCTTACGGAGGGTTCCGTGGACATCGTGACCCTGGCTAACAACCACACCCTGGACTATGGCCAAACCGGCTATGATTCCACGGTAAAAACCCTAAAAGAAGCGAATGTTCCCTTTGTGGAGCGGGACGGCACCTGTCTCGTCAGCCTGAACACCGGCCTGAAAGTCGGCCTGTACGGCATGGTCTACTATGATCTCAACCGGCAGGCCATGGAAGATGGCATCTCTGACCTTAAATCCCAGGGAGCCGACCTGATTGTCGTGGCCCCCCACTGGGGCGTGGAGGGCAGCTACCGTCCCACCCAGGAGCAGATGGATCTGGCCCACGCTGCCATTGACGCGGGAGCGGATATCGTCTGGGGCAGCCATCCCCATGTGCTCCAGCCCATTGAGGAGTATAAGGACGGTCTGATCCTCTATTCCATGGGCAACTTCTGCTTCGGCGGCAACGGTGCCCCAGAGGATTTGGACACGGTGCTCATCCAGCAGGAGGTCGTAAAAACCCCGGATGGCCGGGTAAGCCTGGGAAAGCGGAAGGTTGTCCCCTGCTCCATCGGCTCCGCGCCCGGGAAGAACAACTATCAGCCCACCCCTTTGGATGTGGATTCCGAGGGCTACGACCGGGTGCTCCGGAAGCTGGAGGGCACCTTCTCCGGCCCCAATCTAAAAATCCGCAAAATTGGGAAATAAATATTGACCAAACCGTGTTTTTCGGTTATAATGGTCAGGCGTGACTATGAAGGTCACAAAATTCGTGTTGCTGCGGTCAAATCTGACTGTTGAGCATATTGATTTTTGACAGGAGGTGTAAGTGTTATGAAGCGTACCTATCAGCCCAGCCGTCGTCACCGTTCCAAGGTTCATGGTTTCCGCCAGAGAATGGCTACTTCCAACGGCCGTAAGGTTCTGGCCCGCCGTCGTGCGAAGGGCCGCAAGGTTCTGTCCGCCTGATGCGCCTGTCCGTAGGTCGAAACAAACGGAATATGCGCCTAAGAGCGAAACGGGAGCTACAGCGGGGTGAATGACGCATTCGCCCCGCTCCCTTTTTATAGGGGGAAGCCCCAGATAAAACCGCCTGCGGCCGAGCAGCGGATCTTTCGTCCTCAGCCTTCGGTTTGAAAAACGGGCAATATAGCGCAGCCGTTGCCGGCACAAGCCGGCTTACGGATACGGCATACCCCTTGCGGGTACACAAAGTATTCCCTCGTTTTCCAAACCTTGCCTGAGAACAAAATCTCTCGCTGTCGGCTCTTGTCGATTTCATCCGGTGCTTCCCTGATGGCCACCTTAAAGTCGGTCAGAAAATCGTATCTCCTTCAAATTCGCTCCCGCGTATGAGGATAATTCCATGAAGTATTCCACAAGCTTAAAACTCAATCATGTTTTTCGCCGGCTGTACCACACCTCCGGCTTTGGGGACGGCTTCCTCGTGCTTTACGCCCGGAAGAACCGGACTCCAGGCAATCGGGTGGGGATTACCGTGAGCAAGAAGCTAGGCAAGGCTCATATGCGCAACCGCACCCGCCGCCGTCTCCGGGAAATCTACCGCCTCCATGAGGCTCTGTTTTCCCCGGGCTGGGATATCGTGGTGGTTGCCCGGTCGAAAGCCGTGGACGCGCCCTTTTCGCTTTTGACCCATAGCTATCTGGCTCTGGCGAAAAAAGCCGGAATTCTTCAGGAAGGCACGGAACTATGAAACATGTGCTTCTTTCCCTCATTTCCTTCTATCAGCGCAATATTTCCCCCTATTTTCCGGCCCGGTGCCGGTTCCGGCCTACCTGCAGTGTCTACGCCCTGGAAGCAATTGGCAAGTATGGGGCATGGAAGGGCGGCTTGCTCGCCCTGCGGCGCTTTCTGCGCTGCAATCCCTTCTATCACGGGGATATCTATGATCCAGTCCCTTGACTGCGTTTCCCACAACTTTAATACTATTTCTTAAGTAAAATGATTTCATCATTTTACTTAAGCCGTATCACGGCAGACCGCCTGGGCGGCGGTAAGAAATGTATTGACTTCGTTTT
>UQXG01000005.1 GCA_900544945.1 uncultured Eubacteriales bacterium
TGATTTATAAGGAAAGAAATCACAAAACAAGTCTCATATGAACTCCTTGCCCTTCAGGCAATTAAAATCTTTTTTAAAGATTTTAATTGGAGTTCAGTATCAGCGGTTCTCAGCGACCGATGTGAATGCCGGTCAGATGCTCGTAGTATTTGGCGATGGCACTGTGGTCATTTTCTCCGCAGTCGTTGTTGTGCAGCCACTGCAAAATTTCCTGGACAGAGGCGGTCATGGGTACCGGCGCGCCGACGGTGTGGGCGCAGTCCAGGGCGTTGTTCAGATCCTTGATGTGCAGATCGATTTTGAAGCCGGGCTTGTCGTTGCCGGCAATCATCATGGGGCCCTTGGCGTCCAGCACCGTGGAGCCTGCCAGCCCCCCACGGATGGCCTTGTAGACCACCTCCGGGTCCACCCCCGCCTTCTGCGCCAGGGTGAAGGCCTCGGCCACCGCCTGGATGTTGCAGGCCACAATGATCTGATTGGCAAGCTTGGTGGTGTTGCCCGCGCCTACCTCCCCGCACCGGGTAACGGAGGCACCCATAGCCCCCAGAATATCCTTGCAGCGGTCAAAAACCGCCTGCTTGCCGCCCACCATAAAGCTCAGAGTGCCGTCGATGGCTTTCGGCTCCCCGCCGGACACGGGGGCATCCAGCATTTCCACGCCCTTTTCCGCCAGCGCGGCGGCGATTTCCTTGGAAACCACCGGGCTGATGGAGCTGCAATCGATGAAAATCTGCCCGGGGCGCATATCCTTTATCACATCCCCCAGGATAACCTCCCTGACCTGAGGGCCGTTGGGCAGCATGGTGATGATGACCTCGGCGTTTTCCGCCAGCTCCTTCCGGGTTGCGGCGTGGGCACCGCAGGCGGCCAGCTCCTCCATAGGCCCCTGGCTCCGATTGTTCACCCAGAGATCGTAGCCCGCCTTCAATAGATTCTTGGCCATGGGCTTACCCATGATCCCCAGTCCGATCCATCCGATTTTCATAGCGCATTCCTCCTAGCAATTCTGTGGGGCAATCCATGCCTCTATTGTAGCGAGTCCGCCCGCACCTGTCTATATTTATTTTCACACCGCCGGGCGGTGATGATCGGTGGTCTGCCGCTTTTGGCAAAGGCCTCGGTGGACAGTAACCGCCGACACGCCGTTACCCCTTACCCTTTGGGAACGTCCCGTGTGCTGTGCTTCTATTCTAGACTGTCCTGCTGAAAAAAGCCTGAAAGAAACGGCAAAGAATTTGTGAAGGAATCCAGTCTGCGGCAGAATATTGGGATCGCTTCTCCGGTTATTCCCCAGAAAGCGCCGCCGCAAATCGGTAAGGATTTCTTTCTCCCCAGACTGGCAAAAATGGAAAGAAAAAAACCCAAACCCCTGGAGAATCAAGGATTTTGGGCAATGGTTCCGGCAGCCGGACGCGAGCGCACTATGGAGCACCCGGCGAAAACGCCGGGTGGCAACAGTCCACCGGACTGTTGCATTTGGATAGGTTCGAGTCCGTCCCCCCTGAATACCAAAAAAGAGAACCCCCGGTCGGGGTTCTCTTTTTTGGTGCCGGTGACCGGACTCGAACCGGTACGCTGTCGCCAGCGGTGGATTTTGAGTCCACTACGTCTACCATTCCATCACACCGGCAGGTGTCCACTTAGTATAATATAATTCCGGCGAAAATGCAAGGAAAATTTTCGGCGGCAGGAACCGCAGCCGTCCCCATCGGAATGGGCTCACTTTCTGTCCCCCTGTCTGCCATACTTCCGCCTTATCTTTTCATCGCGCTGGTTCTGTTTTCTTCGGTTGGTTTTCACGAGCAAACGCAGCAGAAGAAAGCCGCCGATGCCTGTCGCCACAAACCACAAGCCGAAAACCAGCACCGGCTTCCAGCTATCCGGCTGACTGCGATATGTCACCACCGGCTTCCCATCCACGCACACTTCCTCCGCCAAAAGCCGACTGGAAGGCCTGTTGACGCACCACTTGACCGTTGCTTTTTGCCCCTGCGTCAGCTGTGCGGATATCTTCTCCCGGTCGTAGTCCCCGGACAGATGAAACCTTTCGCCGTCCGTCGTCACAATGTAATCATAGGACACGCCTTTGACACCGGAAAAGTGCCGAAGGGCCTGGACGGTCACTTCTCTTTCTTCCAATGCGTTGTAATCTGGCTCCGGAAAAATGTAGGGCCACAGCCCGATGAGAATTCCCAGCACAATCAGCGCGCAGGACGCGCAGATCAGCCAGGTATTTTCTTTCAGAATATCTCGGTCTGTTTTTCTGCGCATCCAGCCGCCTCCCCTATCGTAAGGAAGCTCTGAAGAAATCGGCAAGAGCTGGGAGCGAGAGATTTTTCCCTAGGCGAAGGTTCCGGAAGTGGAGGAATACTTTGTGTATTTCCCACTTCCGGAACCGCTCGGATAGAGAAAAAGATCCGTTATCCAGCCGCAGACGATTTGTTCAGAGTTTCTCTAATATCACAGGCAAAAAGCCCTCGCAGCCGTGCCCGGCTGCGAGGGCTTTCCCATTTTACCCTCTCTGCTCGCAGTAGATGCAGCGGTGGATATCCGCGGCCTTGTCCGTGCAGCGGAAGAGCTGAGGCAGCTCCTGCTCGGTCTGGGAAATGCACTTGGGATTCCGGCATACCCGGTCGTATTCCAGAGCGGAGGTGTCGATGGCCTCCTTCTCCGGATTCTCCTTGGCCTCCTCCAGAAGCTTGAGAATCAGCGCCATGCGCATATACTTGCCGTTGAGCGCCTGGCGGAAGTAGGCGGCTCTGGGATCCTCGTCCACCTTCACGCTGATCTCGTTCACCCGGGGCAGGGGGTGCAGGACGCACATTTTTTCCTTGGCCAGCTTCATTTTCTCCACGTCCAGGACGTAGCTGTCCTTCAGCCGCTCGTACTCCCAGGGATCCTCGAACCGTTCCCGCTGGATTCGGGTCATGTAGAGCACATCAAGGCTCGGCATGGCCTCCTCCAGGGAGGTGGTGACGGTGTAGGGAATCTTCTTGTTTTCGAACACATTGTAGCGGATATGCCCGGGAATTTTCAGCTCCTCCGGGGAAATCAGCACAAATTTGTTGCCCTCGTACCGGCTCATGGCCTCGATGAGAGAATGCACCGTCCGGCCGTATTTCAGGTCGCCGCAAACGCCGATGGTCAGATTGTCCAGCCGGCCCATTTCCCGGGAGATGGTCAGAAGATCCGCCAGGGTCTGGGTGGGATGGTTGTGGCCGCCGTCACCGGCGTTGATGACAGGCACGGTGGCCGCCCGGGAGGCAACGTAGGGCGCGCCCTCCTTGGGGTGGCGCATAGCGATGATGTCGGCGTAGCAGCTGACCATCCGGGCGGTGTCGGACACGCTCTCGCCCTTGGAAGCGGAAGAGGATGACGCTTCACTGAATCCCAGCACCGTGCCGCCCAGCTCCAGCATAGCCGCCTCAAAGCTCAGGCGGGTACGGGTGGAGGGCTCAAAAAACAGGGTGGCCAGCTTCTTGTGGGCGCACTTGTCCCAGTAGGCCTCCGGATGGGCGATGATATCCTTGGCAGTGGCGATGAGCTCGTCCAACTCCGCCACGTTCAGCTCCAAAATACTGTTGAGACTTCTCATACTTTCGCTCCGTTCACGGCAAGATAGTTCTGGATCCGCTCCACGTTCTCGGCGTTCTTGGGATCCTCCTTCAGGTACTCGATGATGTCATACACATCCACCACGGAGTACACCGGGAAGCCGAATTCCTCCTCGACCTCCTGCATGGCAAGCTTCTCGCCCTTGCCCCGTTCCTTCCGGTCTACCATGATGAAGGTAGCCGCCACCTTCACGCCCTCCAGCTGGCTCAAAATCGCCATGCTCTCCCGGATGGCGGTACCGGCGGTGATGACATCCTCCACGATGACCACCTGCTCCCCGGTCTGGGGCACATAGCCCACGAACACGCCGCCCTCGCCGTGATCCTTGGCTTCCTTCCGGTTGAAGAAGAAGGGCACGTTCAGGCCGTCCTTGCTCAGCGCCACAGCGGCGGACACGGCGATGGAAATGCCCTTGTAGGCAGGGCCGTAGAGGACGGCCTTCTGATTGCCCAGCTTTTCCTTGTAGGCTCTGGCATAAAACTGGCCCAGAGTGGCAATTTCCTCACCGGTCTTGATCATACCGGCGTTGATGAAATAGGGAATTTTCCGGCCGGATTTGGCGGTGAAATCGCCGAAGCGCAGAACCCCGGCCTTTTCCAGAAACTGAATGAATTCTCTTTTGTAGCTTTCCATGAGACACCCTCCTGATTGAAATCTTGGAAAAACGTCGTATATACCTGTCTGAAAATCCGGGGGATTGCCACGCCAGTGTGAGCACTGGCTCGCAATGACACCGAATATCTGTCAATCTACGAACTCGGCCAGGCACCGCTCGTAGGCGGCCACCGGGTCGGCGGCAGCGGTGATGGGACGACCCACCACGATATAGTCGGAACCGATGGCCTTGGCGGCGGCGGGGGTCATGACCCGCTTCTGATCGCCGATGTCCCCGTCGGCAAAACGAACGCCGGGGGTGACGGTGAGGAAATTACGTCCGCACCGGTCGTGAACCTTCTGGGCTTCCAGGGGGGAGCAGACCACCCCGTCCAGACCGGCATTCTTGGCGGTCTCGGCGTAGTGCATGACCACCTGGTCAATGGGCTCGTGAATGAGCAAATCCCGCTCCATGGCCTCCTGATCGGTGGAGGTCAGCTGGGTCACGGCGATGAGCAGAGGCCGGGTTCCGTCAGGCCGGGTCAGACCCTCCAGGGCGGCGCGCATCATGGCGGTGGTACCCGCGGCGTGAAGATTCGTAATGTCCACATCCAACTTGCTCAGCACCGCCATGGACTTCTTCACGGTGTTGGGGATGTCGTGGAGCTTCAAATCCAGGAAAATCTTATGGCCTCTGGCCTTCAGCTCCCGGACAATGCTGGGACCCTCGGCATAGTACAGCTCCATGCCGATCTTCACGAAGGGCTTGCGCCCGGTGAACTTGTCCAGGAAGGCAAAAGTTGCCTCCGCGCTGGAAAAATCGCAGGCTACGATTACGTCCTTACCCATTTACTTTACGCCTCCTATAATCTCACTTAAATTTTCGATTCCGTATTTTGCCATGGTTTCCGGCAGTGCCCGGACAATGTCCCGGCTGGCAAAGGGGTTTACCAGATTGGCAGCTCCCACCTCCACGGCGGTGGCTCCTGCCAGCATCATTTCGATTACGTCCTCGGCGCTTTGCACGCCGCCCATGCCGACCACCGGGATTTTCACCGCCTTGGCCACCTGGTAGACCATCCGCACCGCCACCGGGAAGATGGCAGGGCCGGAGAAGCCGCCCATGGTATTGGCAATCACAGGTCTGCGGGTACGCAGGTTGATGCGCATCCCAAGCATGGTGTTGATCAGGCTGATGCCGTCGGCTCCGGCTTCCTCGCAGGCCTTGGCAATGGACACAATGTCCGTCACATTGGGGGAAAGCTTGATGATGACGGGCTTTTTCGTCACCGCCTTCACCGCCCGGGTGACCTCGGCGGCCGCTTCCGGGCAGGTGCCGAAGCTCATGCCGCCGCCGTGAACATTGGGGCAGCTGACGTTGACCTCCAGCCAGCCCACCTGAGGCTCTTTGTCCAGCTTTTCGCAGGTGTAGGCGTAGTCGGCAACGGAAAAGCCGGACACGTTGGCCATTACCGGCTTGCGGAAAACTTTCTTCAATTTTGGAAGCTCCCGGGCAATCACCGCCTCCACGCCGGGATTCTGCAAGCCCACGGCGTTGATCATACCGGCGGTGCACTCGGCGATCCGGGGGGTGGGGTTTCCGAACCGGGCATCCTTGGTGGTTCCCTTGAAGGAGAAGGTGCCAAGCTCGTTGATGTCGTAAAGCTCGGCGTACTCGTAGCCGTAGCCGAAGGTGCCGGAGGCGGGAATCACGGGATTGGAAAGTTCAATGCCGCACAAATTTACGCTCAGGCTTCCCATAAAATCTCCTCCTTCCGCATGACGGGGCCGTCCTTGCAGATTCGCTTGTAGCCCGTCAGGGTCTTGCAGGAGCAGCCCATACAGGCGCCGAAGCCGCAGCCCATCCGCTCCTCAAAGCTCATCTGGCCGGAGGTGTTGGTGGCCCGATAGACGGCCTTCAGCATCGGCTCCGGGCCGCAGCAGCAGAAATGGGTGTAGCTTTCCGGCAGGGCATCGGTGACGAAGCCCTTTTGGCCGTAGGAACCGTCCACCGTGGTGACGGTGACGGTACAGCCCAAATCTTTGAATTCCTGCTCATAGAAAATCTCGTTTTTGGTGTTGAAGCCCAGAATCACGGTAACTTTTTTGCCCTGAGCCAGCAGCTTTTTCGCCAGGTTGTACATCGGCGGCACGCCCACGCCGCCGCCCAGCAGCACAGGGGCGTCTCCCGTCAGGCTCAGGTCATAGCCGTTTCCGAGGCCCGTCAGGATATCCAGGGTCTCCCCTGCCTGCATGGCCGCCATCTGCGCCGTCCCCTTGCCCACCACTTTGTAGACAATGGTAAGGGTTTTTTCATCATAGTCGCAGACGGAGATCGGCCGGCGCAGGAACTTCCCGGACAGCTGAATATTCACAAACTGCCCCGGGGCGGTGATGGCGGAGGTGTCTCCGGAAAGCACCATCCGGTACACGGTGTCCGTCAGGGCGGCGTTGCTTTCAATGGTGAAAATACCTTGTTTCATAATTTCTCCCGTTTCGTTGTAGCAGCTGTTACAAAATACTTGTAACAACCCCACAATCATGCTCTTCCCTACATCTTGTGGATGTAGGGGCGGCCATTGGCCGCCCGCGGGCGACGAATCGTCGCCCCTACAAATTCTATTGATAGATTTGCTCTATTCTTCAATATTTCCGAAGATTTTTAGGCATCAATCGTAGAGATGGTCAGCGTGGTCTCTTCCAGCACGTCCAGCAGCACCTTGATGGTGTCCAGCGCCGTGAACAGGGTCACATTGTGCTCCGTGGCAATCTGGCGAATCTGGATGCCGTCATTTTCGTTGGCGCCGGGATCCCGGGTGTTGATGACGTAGGCGATGTGACCCTGACGCAGGGCGTTGGGAATCTGGTCGCTGCCGTCGCTGATCTTGGCCAGGGCGTGGGTGCGGATGCCATGGGCTTTCAGGAAGGCGGCGGTGCCGGAGGTAGCTTCAATGTTGAAGCCCAGCTGATAGAACCGGCGAATCAGGGGCAGAGCCTCTTCCTTGTCCTTGTCGGCAATGGTGCACAGGACGGTGCCGTAGTTTTGCAGCTTCATGCCCGCGGCCTGCAGCGCCTTGTAAAGGGCACGGGTCATGGTCTTGTCGTAGCCGATGGCCTCGCCGGTGGACTTCATTTCGGGGGACAGGTAGGCGTCCAGGCCCCGGATCTTATTGAAGGAGAACACGGGAGCCTTGACGTACCAGCGCTTCTTTTCCTCGGGATAGATGTCGAAGAAACCCTGCTCCTTCAGGCTCTTGCCCAGAATGACCTCGGTGGCGATGTCCGCCAGAGAGTAACCTGTGGCCTTACTCAGGAAGGGCACCGTCCGGGAGGAACGGGGGTTGACCTCGATGATATACACATTGTCCTGGGCATCCACAATGAACTGGATGTTGAACAGGCCTACAATGCCGATGCCGAGACCCAGCTTCTTGGCGTACTGGAGGATGATGCCCTTGACCTTGTCGGAGATGGAGAAGGGAGGATAGACGGAAATGGAGTCGCCGGAGTGAACGCCGGTGCGCTCCACCAGCTCCATGATACCGGGGACGAACACGTCCCGGCCGTCGCAGATGGCATCCACCTCCACTTCCCGCCCCTGAATGTACTTATCCACCAGCACGGGCTTGTCCTCGTCGATCTCCACGGCGTTTTTCAGGTAGTGGCGCAGCTGCCGCTCGTTGGCGACGATCTGCATGGCCCGACCGCCCAGGACGAAGGAGGGGCGCACCAGCACAGGATAGCCGATCTCCTCGGCGGCGGCAACGCCGTCTTCCAGCTTCGTCACGGCCTTGCCCTTGGCTCTGGGAATGTTCAGCTCGTTCAGCAGCTTTTCAAATTCGTTCCGATCCTCGGCCCGGTCGATGGCATCGCAGTCGGTGCCGATGATCTTCACCCCCCGATCGTGGAGGGGCTGAGCCAGGTTGATGGCGGTCTGGCCGCCCAGGGAGGCAATGACTCCCTCTGGCTTCTCGAATTCGATGATGTTCATCACATCCTCGGGGGTCAAGGGCTCGAAGTACAGCTTATCGGCGGTGGTATAGTCGGTGGAGACGGTCTCCGGGTTGTTGTTGATGATGATGGCCTCATAGCCGGCCTTGCGGATGGTCATGACCGCGTGGACGGTGGAGTAGTCGAACTCCACGCCCTGGCCGATGCGGATGGGGCCGGCGCCCAGCACCACGATCTTCTTCCGGTCGGTAAGCCGGGAGTCGTTGGCACCGGTGTAGGAGGAATAGAAGTAAGGGATATAGGCTCCGGTGTGGCAGGTATCCACCATCCGGAAGGCAGGGAAAATGCCGTTTGCTTTTCGGACATTGTACACGTCCAGCTCGGTTTCCTTCCAAAGACGGGCAATATACTTGTCGCTGAAGCCCATGACCTTGGCCTTGCGCAGATATTCCGGGTCGTTGACGTGGAGCTTCAGGGTCTCCTCCATGTCCACAATGTTCTTGATGGCGCCCAGGAAATAGGGGTTGATCTGGGTCAGCTCGTAGATCTTCTCCACGCTGACGCCGTGGTAGAACAGCTCGGCGATGGCGAACACATTGTCGGAGCGGAACTTGCTGATGTACTCCAGCATTTCCTCCACGGACATGTCGTTGAACTTGGGGTGATAAATGTGGTTCTCGCCGCTTTCCAGAGAGCGGATGCCCTTGAGAAGTGCCTCCTCCAGGTTGGCGCCGATGCCCATGACCTCGCCGGTGGCCTTCATCTGAGTACCCAGCTCATTGGAGGCGGTGGCGAACTTGTCGAAGGGGAACCGGGGGAGCTTGGCGATGACGTAGTCCAGGCTGGGCTCAAAGGCGGCGTTGGTATTGGCGATCTTGATGTCCTCCAGGGCCATGCCCACGGCGATTTTCGCGGTGACCCGGGCAATGGGGTAGCCGGAGGCCTTGGAGGCCAGGGCGGAGGAACGGGACACTCTGGGGTTGACCTCGATGAGGTAATACTCGGAGGAATTGGGGTTCAGAGCAAACTGAACGTTGCAGCCGCCCTCGATTTTCAGCTCCTTGATGAGCTTGATGGCGGAGTCGTTGAGCATTTTTTCGTCTTCCTTGCTCAGCGTCATAATGGGAGCCACCACCATGGAGTCGCCGGTGTGCACGCCCACGGGATCAATGTTCTCCATGCCGCAGATGGTGATGGCATGGTTGTTGGAATCCCGCATGACCTCAAACTCGATTTCCTTATAGCCCTTCACGGACTTTTCCACCAGCACCTGGTGCACGGGAGACAGGGAGAAGGCGTTCAGGCCGATTTCTTCCAGCTCCGCCTCGTCGTAGGCGAAGCCGCCGCCGGTGCCGCCCAGGGTGAAGGCGGGCCGGAGCACCACCGGGTAGCCGATCCGGGAAGCCGCCGCCTTGGCCTCCTCAATGGAGTAGGTGATTTCCGAGGGAATGACCGGCTCGCCGATGGACTGGCACAGCTCCTTGAACAGCTCTCTGTCCTCGGCCTGCTCGATGGAGGCGCTGGAGGTGCCCAGCAGCTTCACCCGGCACTCCTTGAGAATGCCCTTCTTTTCCAGCTGCATGGCCAGGTTCAGGCCGGTCTGGCCGCCGATGCCGGGGATGATGGCATCGGGACGCTCGTAGCGGATGATTTTCGCCACATATTCCAGGGTCAGGGGCTCCATGTACACCTTGTCGGCGATGATGGTGTCGGTCATGATGGTAGCCGGGTTGGAGTTGCACAGCACCACCTCATAGCCCTCTTCCTTCAGAGCCAGACAGGCCTGAGTACCCGCATAGTCAAACTCCGCCGCCTGTCCGATAACGATAGGGCCGGAACCGATGATCAGAATCTTCTTAATGTCCGTTCTTTTTGCCATTTCTCATTTTCCTCCGTATCTTCAATTCAATGATTGTAAATTCTATCCGGCTCCCTGTGCGGGAGCACCACCCTTGGTCAGCAAGGGGAGCCTTTGGGTCTACTTTGCCCGGTAGACCACTTTTCCGTCGCAGACGGTGGCAAGGCATTTGCCGCTTACCTTCCAGCCTTCAAAAGGGGTAGCCTTTCCCAGGGACAGGAAGCTGTCCGGGTTCACCGTCTCCTCCGCCTCCAAGTCCCAGACGGAGTAGTCGCAGCCCAGGCTCAGTCCGAACCGTTTTCTGGGGTTGTCCACCAGCAGTTCCAGGAGCTTTTCCAGCGTCAGAATGCCCGGCTTTACCAGATAAGTATACAGGATGGGGAAGGCAGTTTCAATGCCCACCACGCCGAAGGCGCTCTTTTCCAGCCCTTTGGCCTTTTCCTCGGCACTGTGAGGGGCATGGTCGGTGGCGATCATATCGATGGTGCCGTCCAGAAGTCCTGTGACAAGCGCCTGTCGGTCTTCCGCGCTTCGCAGGGGCGGGTTCATCTTGAACCGGCCCTCCTCCCGGAGGTCGCTGTCGTCCATGACCAGGTAATGGGGGCCGGTCTCGCAGGTCACGTCCAGGCCTTCGGCCTTGGCCTTGCGAATCAGCTCCACGCTTTCTTTGGTGGAGATGTGGCACACATGGTACTTGACCCCGGTTTCCCGGACAAGTTCCAGGTCACGCTTTATTTGCCCCCACTCGCTTTCTGAGCAGATGCCCCGGTGGCCGTGGGCTTTTGCGTACTCTCCCTCGTGGATATAGCCGCCCCGCAGGAGGGTATTGTCCTCACAGTGGGCGACAATGGGCTTGCCCAGGACTTTTGCTTCCAGCATAGCCCGGCGCATCCGCTCATCAGACTGCACCCCGTGGCCGTCGTCGGAAAAACCGGGGACGAAGGGCGCCATACCCGCAAGGTCTGCCAGGGTCTCCCCTTTTTCGCCTACCGTAATGGCTCCGTAGGGGTAGACGTGGATGCAGGCGGTATCCCGGATGATGTCCCGCTGGACGTTCAGGTGCTCCACGCTGTCCGGTACCGGGTTCAGATTGGGCATGGTGCATACGGCGGTGTAGCCTCCGTGGGCAGAGGCCAGACTTCCCGTGGCAATTGTCTCCTTATAAGAAAATCCCGGCTCTCTGAAATGCACATGCACGTCACAAAAACCGGGAAAAATAACATATCGGGAGCAATTCAATGCGCAAAGCGCGGAATCGGCGATGGAAGCATCGACACATTCCGCGAACCGGGGCATCAGGGAAGAGGTATAACATTTGGCCTTGTTCATCTCAGTCATAAATGTCTCCTTTTCTCTTTAAAGTCTCTAAAATTTCTAAAGTTTCCAAAAAAATGCCTTGCCTGGGCGGCAAGACGTTGGTGGCAGAATGCCGCACTCGGCCTCCCCCACAATTCCTCCGGATTCCCGGAGACAACCGTGTGGGGCTACCTTACTTTATCTGTGAGATTATAGCATGGACGGTACCAAATTGTCAACCGACAATTTGGTACAAAACCCGCTTCGTTCTTCTGTGTATTTTCTACATGCGGGAATATCCCGTCAAATCCCGGATGACCTCGCCTGCCAGCAGCAGCCCCGCCGCGCCGGGAACGAAGGACACGCTTCCGGGAATCTGCCGCTTGCCCAGCGCCGCCGCTTCTTCCTCCCAGCCGGAGGGCTTCCAGGCCTCCTCCCGGGAGTAGACCACCTTCAGGTGCCGGATGCCCCGCTTGCCCAGCTCCCGGCGCATGACCCGAGCCAGCGGACACACGGCGGTTTTGGAAATGTCCGCCACCTGAAAGGCAGAGGCGTCCAGCTTGTTTCCCGTGCCCATGCAGGAGATAATGGGGACGCCCGTCTCCTTTGCCCGCTCGATCAGAGCCAGCTTGGCGCTTACCGTGTCGATGGCATCCACAATATAGGAAAGGCCGGAGAAGTCAAAATCCTCCGCCGTTTCCCTGGTGTAGAAAATGGGATAGACAGTAACCCGGCAGTCCGGATTGATGTCCAGAATCCGGAGCCTGGCGGCCTCGGTTTTCAGCATTCCCACCGTGGCGTGGGTAGCCAGCAGCTGCCGGTTCAGATTGGAAAGGCTTACCGTGTCCTTGTCCACAAGCACCAGGTTTCCCACTCCGGCTCTGGCCAGGGCCTCCACCGTGTAGCCGCCTACTCCGCCCAGGCCGAACACCGCCACCCTCGCCTTTTCCAGGGTCTTTACGGCATCTCTGCCCAACAGCATTTCCGTGCGGGTAAATTCCTCTTTCATAGAATCTCCTTTTAAGGAAGCTCTGATTAAATCGGCAAGAGCTGGTAGCGAGAGATTTTGTTTCCAGGCAAGGTTTGGAAAATGAGGGAATACTGTATGTATTTCCCATTTTTCAAACCGCAGCATGGGAGCAAAAGATCCGCTATCCAGCCGCAGACGATTTATTCAGAGGTTCCTTAGTGAAAGCCGGGTCAGTGACCCGGCTTTTCCCTTATTCTTCCGTTCTGCGGATGTCCGCCCCCAGGGCGGTGAGCTTGCCTACGATGTTCTCATAGCCCCGCTCGATGAAGTGAATGTGCTCCACATAGGTGGTGCCTTCGGCAGCCAGTCCCGCGATCACCAGAGCCGCGCCCGCCCGCAGGTCATGGGCGTAAACCTCAGCGCCCCGGAGCTTTTCCACCCCTGTAACCGTAGCCGTCTTGCCGCTGATGCGGATTCTGGCTCCCATGGTCTCCAGCTCCGTGCAGTAGCCGAAGAACCGGGTCTCGTAGACGCTCTCCGTCAGGCGGCTGACGCCGTTTGCCAGCGCCATGCACACGCAGACCTGAGCCTGCATATCCGTGGGAAAGCCGGGATAGGGTTGGGTCTTCACGGTGGTCTTGCGCAGAGGGCCGGTACGGATGACCCGGATGGCATCGTCATAGTTGATGATCCGGGCGCCCATTTCCCGAAGCTTGGAGGTGATGCACTCCATATGCTTGGGAATTACGTTCTGAACCAGGATATTGCCCCCGGCGGCGGTGACAGCCGCCATGTAAGTCCCCGCCTCGATCTGGTCGGGAATGATGGCATAGGTACCTCCCCGAAGGGAGTTGACCCCCCGAATTTTAATGGTATCCGTGCCCGCGCCGGTAATCCGGGCGCCCATGGTATTCAGGAAGTTGGCCAGATCCACAATGTGGGGCTCCTTCGCGGCGGTTTCGATGATGGTCTGTCCGGGAATCAGGGAGGCCGCCAGCATAATGTTCACGGTGGCGCCTACGCTTGCCATGTCCAGGCTGATGCGTCCGCCCCGCAGACCTTCCTCGCCGGGCTCCAGGCTCACATACTCCTCGGTTTCGTCCACCACCGCTCCCAGAGCCTCAAAGCCCTTGATGTGCTGGTCAATGGGACGGGAGGCGAAGTTGCAGCCGCCGGGCAGCGCCACTCTGGCCTTGCCGAACCGGCCGAGCAAGGCTCCCATCAGGTAGTAGCTTGCCCGCATCCGCCGAACCAGCTCGCCGTCGGGCTCGGAGCAGGTGACGCCGGAGCAGTCAATCTCCACCACGCTGGTCTCCGGATGCTCCACCTTTGCGCCCATGCCCTCCAGAATGTCCAACAGAATCCGGACATCGGAAATGTCCGGCACATTTTCAATCCGGCATTTTCCGCTGACCAGCAGCGCGGCCGGTAAAATCGCAACCGCGGCATTTTTCGCGCCGCTGATCAGAACGCTTCCGTTCAGCGGCTTGCCGCCATGAATTTCATATCTTGCCAAGGATACCCTCTCCTTGTGATGATTTCAAAAAACGCCCATACGGGCTATAATAGTATAGCACACTACACAATTTCTGTAAAGTGCTAATTCTGAGGTAGGAAATTACCGGCGCAGGCCCTTGGGATAGTGGTTTTTCAGAACCGAGCCGTCTCCTTTTCCCCAGCCGATGGCATAGCCCCCGGCCTGAACCAAACACCAGCCCTTTTTCCCGGAGGGCACCACGTCGCCGTGCAGGTAGGCCTTCATTTCCGGACTCTCCGGGGGAAAGCTTTCCGTAACCGCGCAGGTTTTCAGCCACAGAGCCAGGGCATGGGCAGGCTCGAACCGCCCCTTCCGTTCGGTTCCCAGCTCCAGTCCGGGGCGCAGAACCTTCAGCCGGTTCAGCTCCGGCAGCTCCATCGGTGCCCAGTACAGGCTCTGTCCGAAGGACACCGCCTTGCCCTCAGGCAGGGTGATGTCCAGCTCTTTGGCAAAGCTTTCCCAGGCTTTGGGGCATTTTCCCCCGGAGCAGGCCGGAACCTCTCCCGATTCTCCCTGGGTTTTTCGAAGCACCGCCGCAAAATGCCCCTCCCCCAGCAGCTTGTGGGGCCACATCCGGTAGCTGGCGTTTTCCCCGGAAACAAACCAGGGAGCCTCCACCGGCTCCGGGGTGAATTCCGGGTGAGATTCCAGGAAGGCCGCCACGGTTTCCTCGTCCTCCTCCGGGGCGAAGGTGCAGGTGGAATACACCAGCCGGCCTCCGGGTCTTACCAGCCGGGCGGTACTGTCCAGAATCTCCCGCTGGCGGCGGGCGCACATCTGAACCGTCTCCTGGCTCCAGTCGGTGACGGCGGCTTCCTCCTTGCGGAACATGCCCTCTCCGGAGCAGGGGGCATCCACCAGCACCCGGTCGAAGAAGCCGGGGAAGCGGCTGGCTAACGTCTCCGGGTGCTCATTCGTCACCAGGGCGTTGGCCACGCCCATCCGCTCGATGTTCCGGGAAAGAATTTTCGCCCGCTTGGGATTGATTTCGTTGCACACCAGGAAGCCCCGCCCCAGCATCCGCCCGGCAATCTGGGTGGTCTTGCCTCCGGGGGCGGCGCACAGATCGCAGACCCGCTCACCGGGCTTCGGATCCAGCAGTGCCACCGGCGCCATGGCACTGGCCTCCTGTAGGTAGTATACGCCTGCCTCGTGGTAAACGTGCAGTCCCGGCCGGGTCTCCGGGTCGTAATAGAAGCCCTCCGGCTCCCAGGGCACCGGCGCGCCCACAAAGGGCAGCACCGGCCGCTCCCCTTTCATCGGATTAAAACGGAGCGCCACCGCCCGGGGCCGCTCCAGACTTTCCAGAAAGGCCGGGTATTCCGACCCCAGCTGGGCTTCCATTCTCTGCAAAAAAGCTTCCGGCAGCATAGTGCTCCTCCCAAAAGGCGTAGATTTGGGTTATTATAGCATACCGGTAAGGATTTTTCCAGGGGCAAAAAAGCACCCCGGAAAATCCGGGGTGCTTCGGTTTTAGGGAAGCTCTGATTAAATCGGCAAGAGCTGGCGGCGAGAGATTTTGGCACGAATGAAAGTTTGAAAAGCGTAGGAATACTGTATGTACCCGCAAGGGGTATGCCGCATCCGTAGGCCAGCTTGCGCTGGCAACGGCTGCGCTATATTTCAAGCTTTTCAAACTGCGCAGTCGGGGCAAAAGATCCGTCGCCCAGCCGCAGACGATTTATTCAGAGTTTCCTTAGAATTACTCCTCCAGCAGAGCGATATGCACGGTATCCAGCTGCGCCTTGTCCACGGTGGTGGGAGCGCCCATCATCAGATCCTGGGCATTCTTGTTCATGGGGAAGGTGATGACCTCCCGGATGGACTCCTCGCCGGTGAGCAGCATAATCAGCCGGTCAATGCCGGGAGCCGCACCGGCGTGGGGGGGTGCGCCGTAGGTGAAGGCATTGTACATGGCGGGGAACTTGGCCTTCACGTCGGCCTCGCCCAGGCCTACCAGCTCGAAGGCCTTGACCATGATCTCCGGGTCGTGGTTCCGGACGGCGCCGGAGGCGGACTCGTAGCCGTTGACCACCAGGTCATACTGGTCGGCCTTGATGGCAAGCAGCTTCTCCATATTGCCCTCGGCCTCTTCCAGGGCCTTCAGGCCGCCCTGGGGCATGGAGAAGGGATTGTGGCAGAATTCCAGTGCGCCGGATTCCTCGCCGATTTCATACATGGGGAAGTCCACGATCCAGCAGATGGCGTACTGCTCCTCGTCGAAGTGACCGGGCACCCGGCGGCCCAGCAGAGTGCGGACAACACCGGCGGTCTTCTGGGCGGCGGACTTTTTGCCCGCGGCCATGCATACGAAGGAGCCGGGCTTCAGATTCAGCTTTTCCGTCAGCGCGGGAGCGCAATCGCCCAGGAACTTGGAAATGCCGCCGGTGAGAGCGCCGTTCTCGTCCACCTTGAACCAGCAGGCCTTGTTGCCGGTCTGCACCTCCACGTCCGCCAGCAGCTTGTCGATCCACTTTCTGGCCTGGGTGAAGTTGTCCACCGCCACCGCCTTGACGGCAGCGTTCTCAAAGGGGCCGAAGCCGCAGCCCTGGACGATTCCGGAAATGTCCTGAATCTCCAGGTCAATCCGCAGGTCGGGCTTGTCGGAGCCGTAACGCTCCATGGCCTCGTTGTAGGGAATATGACGGAAGGGAGCCTGGGATACCCGCTTGTACTTGCCGAACTTCTCAAACACCGGCACCAGCACATCCTCCAGGGTGGACAGCACGTCCTCCTGGGAAGCGAAGGCCATTTCCATATCCAGCTGGTAGAACTCACCGGGAGTCCGGTCGGCTCTGGCATCCTCGTCCCGGAAGCAGGGGGCGATCTGGAAATACCGGTCAAAGCCGGAGGTCATCAGCAGCTGCTTGAACTGCTGAGGCGCCTGGGGCAGGGCATAGAACTTGCCGGGATGGTTCCGGGCAGGCACCAGATAGTCTCTCGCGCCCTCGGGAGAAGAGGCGGTAAGGATGGGGGTGGTGATCTCCAGGAAGCCCTTCTCGGTCATGAGCCGGCGCAGCTCCGCCACCACCTGACAGCGCAGGACGATGTTGCTCTTCACCGCGGGATTCCGCAGATCCAGGAACCGGTACTTGAGCCGGGTGTTCTCGTCGGCCTCCTTGGACTTGTTGATCTCAAAGGGCAGCTGGTTGTGAATGCACTTGCCCAGCACCTCGATTTTCTCGGGAACCACCTCAATTTCGCCGGTGGGAAGCTTGGGATTCTTGCTCTCCCGCTCCCGGACGACGCCGGTGACGGACAGGGTAGACTCCTTGTTGATGGGCTTGATCCGCTTCATCATCTCTTCGGTTTCGATAACCACCTGGGTGGTGCCGTAATAGTCCCGGAGCACGCAGAAAGCAAAGTTCGCGCCTACCTCCCGGACGTTTTCCAGCCAGCCGACAATGGTCACGGTCTTGCCGGCATCGGAAAGCCGGAGCTGGCCGCAGTTATGTGTTCTGGATTGCATCATAGAAAGGATCCTCTCTCTTCTGAATTTAACCTATATATTATCCCACAATCTTGGTTGTTTGTCAACAAAAACCGGGCTTCTTACAGGACGATTGCAAACGTTACGTGAACAAAATTGAAAAAGACCGTAGGGGCCGATGCCCACATCGGCCCGTTTCAAAGAAATAAGAGTGCTCAATTACGGGAACTCCCGGGACGATGTGGGCATCGCCCCCTACAAATATTCACGAAACATTCATTCATGCAATCGTCCTGGGCTTCTTAGGCAAAAAAGGCGGAGCAGACCGTTTTCGGTCTGCTCCGCGCCGGATTATGGATTCTCCCGGGACAGCTCCTCCAGGTACTTTTCCAGATACACCTTCTGGACGGCGGCGATGATGCAGGTGGAGATCAGCCGCTTTTCGTCGGAATTGGTATCGGGGAACATCTCCGCCGTGTCCGTCAGGTCGAAGGTAAACAGAAGCAAAGATTCAAATTCCCGGACAAAATAGTCGTAGGCTCGCTGGACGGTATAAGTGTCCTGCTGGATTTTCAGAAATGTGGACAGGGCGTCCAGGCTCAGCACGCTTTTGCAGATGGCGATAAAAATCAGATAGGCGATCTGATCCCGGCTGTACTGCTTTTTCACGGGATTGCCGATGAGACCCTTTTTCACATAGTTGCTGATCATGGAGCCGGTGAGCATCCCGTCCCCCAAAGGCATCAGGCTGCTGTTGATGTATTTTGCCGCCTGAACCAGGTAAAGTCCCACGTCGGGAATTTCCTGATATCGGGGCAGGTGGAAATCACGGTAGGCCTCCGCGATTTTTTCGTTGATTTGCTGATTCATTTCCATCACCCTGGGCTATTATATCCGGGAAAGGGTCGGTTGTCAATATCCGAAAACTTATTTTAAGATTCTCTTGACATCGACATCGGTTGTTGATACAATTGTAAGCGGTTATTGAAAAACCGATGAATAGAGATGGTGAGGCTTAATCATGAAATTTAGAATTGTTACAGACTCCTCCTCCAATGTGCTGAGCATTCCCCACGAGGATTACGGCTGCGTACCCATGAAGATTGTAGCCGGAAAGGAATATGTGGATGCCCCCGGGCTGAACGTGGCTCAGATGGTGGAGGATCTGAAGGGCTATAAGGGAAAAACCGGCTCCTCCTGCCCCAACGTGGGCGAATGGCTGGAGGCCTTCGGCGATGCCCAGTATGTTTTCGGCATTACCATCACCAAGCATCTGTCCGGCAGCTACAACGCCGCCCGGCAGGCAGCGGAAACCTATATGGAAGAGCACCCTGACCGGCGGGTCTATCTGTTCGACTCCCTGGCCGCCGGCCCGGAGCTGATGATGATTGCGGATAAAATCCGCCAGTGCGAGGCGGCGGGGGACGATTTCGACACCACCGTTGCCAAGGTGCTGGACTATCACAATCACACCCACACCATTTTCTGTCTGGAATCCATGCACAATCTGGCCCACAACGGCCGGGTGCCCATTACCGTGGCAAAGCTTGCCGGAATGCTGGGCATTCGGATCATCGGTGAGGCTCAGGGAGGTCAGATTGTGGCCATCCACAAGCCCAGAGGCGAGAAGAAGGCCATGCTGGCCATGGCTCAGACGGTAAGGGAGCGGGGCTTCCGGGACGGCGAGCTCATCCGCATTTCCCACTGCTTCGCCGACGACAGGGTGCAGGAATTCATGTCGAAAATCCGGGAGGATTTTCCCCATGCCCGGTTCATTGTAGAGCCGACCACCGCCCTTTGCAGCTACTACGCGGAGCACGGCGGATATATCGTGGGCTTCGAGGGCGGCTTCAACGTCAATAACGATAATTCCAAGTTTTGAGCCGGGTGAGGTCGCGTTCGATTTTTTGAGTACCACCCAAAAGCGCATGTCATTGCGAACCAGTGTCGCAACACTGGTGTGGCAATCCGTTCTCCCAAGCCTTCCCCTGTGGGGAAGGTGGCTCGCACGTCTCCCGCAAGTGCGAGACGGATGAGTGTCTTGCCTCTCCCTATGGGAGAGGTGCCCCGAATGGGGCGGAGAGGGTGAATTTACCCTCTCAGTCACTTCGTGACAGCTCCCCCAAAGTGGGAGCCAAGGGGGAAACGGATTGTGACCGGAGGGAATCCCTGGAAGGGGCCACACCGGTGACATCGGTCACTGGTTCGCAATGACATTCTTTTTCGGTAGTTCTCAGAAACATCCTAAAAGCAGAAATATGGAAAAAGCAATAGGGGCACTGCGAATATTCGCAGTGCCCCTATCAAATATTTTCAAAATTCCTTATTCTTCCGGCTTTTCCTCGGCGGTTTCCTCCGTGGCACGCTTCTGCGCCTCCGCCTCCGCCGCCACCCGATTGACGAACAGATCTGCCGGGTCGTGGGGCAGGAAATGCTGCCACAGCAGCGCCCCCACGGCAATGACGCAGGTCAGCCCCGCCAGCACCTGGCTCACCCGGAAGGGGCCCCAGTAGAGGCTGTCCACCCGCAGCCCCTCGATAAAGCACCGACCCAGGCCGTACCAGGCCCCGTAGCCCAGGGCGATCTGGCCGTCGTATTTCCGGTGCTTGGACAGGAAGTGCAGCAGCACAAAGCCGACGAGATTCCACACGGATTCATACAGGAAGGTGGGGTGGTAATACTCCCACTGGTTCGTCACGGTGTTGAACAGACCCATCCGGAAGAAGCTGTCTGTCGCCGCGCCGAAGGCCTCCCGGTTGAAGAAGTTGCCCCAGCGGCCCAGAATCTGTCCGATGAAGAACCCCAGCAGGGTAATGTCCAGCACCGTGGTGACCCGGAGCTTTTTCACCTTGCACAGCACCGCCACGCCGATGACCGCGCCGATGACGCTGCCATAGATGGCGATGCCTCCCTCCCAGATGGCGAACACGGACAGCGGGTTATCGGCATAGTCCTTCCAGGAGAAGGCCACATAGTAAATTCTCGCGCAGAGAATGGCAAAGGGGGTAATCCACAGCACGCCGTCCAGGATGTCGTCCTCTTTGAGGCCGAATTCCCGGCTTCTGCGGCAGGCGTACAGCACGGCAAGAATCAGCCCCAGGCCGATGCACAGGCCGTACAGGTGGATGGTCAGCGGGCCCAGCTGGAAGTATCTGGGCGGGTTCATTTCCAGTCCCAGAAAGGGGAAGGAAATAGAAGAATAATCAGCAGGATTCATGATCTTTCTCTCCTTGTGTGGTAGGTTCGATGACGGACAGGCAGCACCGCTCCTCGGTGACCACCCGTCTCAGGAAATCCCCGATTTCCCGCTCCTCGATCTGCCGGTAGATTTCCGGGAAGCGGAAGTAGTCAAAGTCGGAAAAATGGTAGGCGCAGATCCGGAAGCAGGTGGCGTCAAAGCTGTCCAGGCTCCGGATGCGCCTGCCCAGGGCACTGCGCTTCATCCGCAGAAAGTCCTTCTCTGGTACGCCCTCCCGGGCGATTTTCTCCGCCTGCGCCAGAATGGCCTCCCGAATTTTCCGGGGCTCGTAGCTGTCTCCGGCGCACAGCAGCATGGCGCAGCCGTCGATGGTCTCAAAGCCGCCGCCGAAGGAGGTATCGATGATTCCCTCCTCATACAGCCGCAGATACAGCTCCGAGGATTCGCCGAAGAGCGCCTCCGCCGCTAAATCTGCCACCATTTCCTCCCGGATGGCCGCGTCTCCCCGTCCCAGGGGCTCGCACTTGAAGGCCAGGTTGAACATGGGCATGGCCACCTCCATCCGGCCTGTCGTCTCCTTCTGGGGGCAGGTCATCTCCTCCCGGGACAGGGGCTTCTTCTCCCCCACCGGGGCAGGCTCGGTGCCCAGAATCTCCTCCGCCGCCCGGGTAACTTCCTCCGGGTCTACATCGCCGATGACGCACAGAAGCATGTTCCCCGGGGCATAGAAAGCCCGATGGCAGTCATAAAGGATTTCCGGGGTGATTTCCCGGATGGTCTCGCCGGTTCCCAGGATGGGCACCCGGATGGGGTGCTCCCGGTACATGGCCTTCACCAGGTTCTCAAAAATCACGCTGTCCGGGGCATCCTCGTTCATGCCGATCTCCTGGTCGATGATTCCCCGCTCCTTTTCCACGCTTTCGGCGGTGAAATAGGGGGTGGACACGAATTCCAGCAGCAGACGCAGACAGGCGTCGAAATTCTTCGTGCAGGAGAAATAATAGGCGGTCATGTCGTAGCTGGTGAAGGCGTTGGTGCTGGCGCCCAGCCGGGCAAATTCCGCGGAAACGTCCCGGTCGGGCAGGTCGAACATCTTGTGCTCCAGGTAGTGGGCAACGCCTGCCGGAGAACGGTAATCCTTCCCGGCAAACCGGTAGTCCGTATGCACGGAGCCATAGTCCGTCACAAAATAGGCCAGGCTCCTTGTAAAGCCCTTCCGGGGCACCACGCACACCGTCAGCCCGTTGGGAAGCTTTTGACGGTACAGCGTCTCGTCCAGCTCCGGGTATTCATAGGGGGTCATAGGCTCTCTCCTTTCAGGAAATAGGTGCTGTGCAGCTTGAGGGTCTTTGCGCAGCGCGCCACGTCCGCCACGCTGACCTGCTCCACTGCCCGGAGGTATTCCTCCCGGGTGAAAATCATGCCGCTTAAAGCGGCGGTGCTGTGGAAGCTTTCCACGGCACCGGGGGAATCCAGCACCGCCCGCAGGCTGGAGGCGATGGCCTCCTTGGCGGCGGTCAGCTCCCCTTCCGTAATTTGGCCTTCCTGGCAGGCCGCCAGCTGGTTCAAAATTTCCTGCCGGGTGACGGCCTCCTTGTCAAAGTCAATGCCCGCATTGGCAAGCAGGATGCCCTTGGCTCCATAGTAGGAAGAATCGATGGAGTAGCACAGGCTTCTTTTCTCCCGGACGTTCTGGAAGAGCTTGCTGGTCATGCCCCCGCCCAGCACCACGTTGCACACCTGCATGGCGGGCATTTCCGGATCCCGGTTGGTAATGGGCGTGGTGAAGCCCATGCACAGCTTTCCCTGAGCCACGTCCATGATCTCCGTATCATCTCCCCCAGCGCCGGGGGTGAAACGGGTCTGGGCGGGTAAGTCCATCGGCTCCCGGGGCAAACCGGCAATCAGGGCTTTCGCCGCTTCCGCCACCGTTTCCTCCGGGGCGCTGCCCACATAGAACAGGGCAATGGGACTGGTGCGAAGGATTTCTTCATAATGCCGGGTCAGATCCTCCGGGGTGATGGCCGCCACGTCCTCGGTATCTCCCAGCCGGGGCACGCCGAAGGAATCCCCGGCGCACATGCTGCGCAGCAGCCGGGTGATGGCGTAGACCCGCTTGTCGTTCCGGTCGGACTCAATGGTGGAAATCAGATTTTTCTTTTCGCTTTCCACGAAATCCGGCAAGAAAGCCCCCTTTTCCTTTGGGGAATCCAGTAGCAGCTCCCGCAGAAATTCCAGCATGGGCTCGAAAACCCGGTCCCCGGGCAGGGCAAACCGGTCGTCCATAAAGCCGCAGTAAAGGCCGGTGGTCTGGTAATCCCCCACCCGGCGCACCAGGGGGCTTACCGCCCCGCCGTAAAGTTCGTCCAGCCGCTGGGTCACCGCCCGCAGGTCGGGACAGCAGTTAGTACCCCGCAGGAGCACCGCGGGAAGCAGGGCGTTTTTCGCCGCCTCCGCCTTGCGCATGGGACGCACCAACTGAAAGCTGAAGCCTCCCTGCTTGAATCGGGTATCCCGGCAGCAGCGCAGGGTCACGCCGGGGGCAATGGTGGTGGTTTGTATCATAGTATTCTCCTGAAAACGCCGAAGACCCGGCGATGATTACAGGGTATTATATACCATTTTTTTCAAAATAGGAAGTAGGACACAAAAATTTAAGACTTTTCCGGTTGTGTTTTTTCCCCTTCTGCGATAGAATAGAAAAACTATGGAAGCTCTGATTAAATCGGCAAGAGCTGGTAGCGAGAGATTTTGTTCTCAGGCAAGGTTTGGAAAATGGAGGAATACTGTATGTATTTCCCATTTTTCAAACCGCAGACTGGGGGCAAAAGATCCGCTATCCAGCCGCAGGCGATTTATTCAGAGTTTCCCTATGCAGAAATAACGAAAGCGCAAGGAGGATTTCCTATGGCATGGCTGGAAATCACCGTCAATACCGCGTCAAAGGACGTGGAGGACGTGGCCGCCCGGCTCACCGCCCGGGGCTACGCGGATCTGGTCATTGAGGATCAGACGGAATTTGAATCCTTTCTGGAGGAAAACCGGGCCTATTGGGACTATATCGATGACGAATTTCAGAAAAAGCTGGAGGGTTTAAGCCGAATCAAGCTGTACCTGGAGGAAAGCGACGAGGCAGGCCTTGCCCGGCTTCGGGACACGGTTGCCGAACTGGGACTTACCATGGAGGCAAAGCCCCTGCCGGAAACCGACTGGGAGGAAAGCTGGAAGGACAGCTATCCGCCCCAGGAGGTGGGCAAAAATCTGGTAGTCCTCCCCTACTGGCTGGCAGAGGAGAAAACGGAAAAGAAGAAGATCATTCTCGACCCGGGTCTGACCTTCGGCACCGGTGCTCACCCCTCCACCCAGATGGTCATGGAGGCCATGGAGCAGCGGGTGCAGCCCGGCTGGCACTGCCTGGATCTGGGCAGCGGCAGCGGCATTCTGTCCATCACTGCCCTGCGTCTGGGGGCGCAGAGTGCCGTAGGCGTGGACATCGACCCCAAGGCCGAGGACATCGCCCGGGAGAACGCCGCCTACAACAGCTTCGGTTCCCCGGCCTTCACCGCCCTCACCGGCAACGTCACCGAGGACAAGGGGCTGATGCACCGGCTGTCCCAAGATCGCTACGATCTTCTGCTTGTGAACATCGTGGCCGATGTAATCATCGGCCTGTCCCCCATTCTCCCTGACTTCATGGGCGAGCACACCCTTCTCATCTGCTCCGGCATTCTGGACAGCCGTCTGGATGATGTAACCGCCGCTCTGGAAAAGGCCGGGCTCACCGTCACGGAAATCCGGGCTAAGGAAGAATGGCGGTGCGTGCTGGCAAAGCGGGAAGGAGGCATTTCATGAACATTCCCTACCGATATCAGCGGATTCTGCGCCGTTTGGGCATTTTCGGACTGATTCTGCTGCTGCTTTTTCTCATCGCCTGGGTATGCTGGGTGGTCTGGCTTCAGCGGTATGTGGTCTACACCAACGAGGGGGTAAAGCTGGACTTTTCCCAGTCCTCCTATGACATTTCCGGCGTGGAGGCGGCAGCCCCCTCAGACGACGTGAAAATCTCCATTTTCTACAACGAGGGCGCCGACGCCATCGACACCGCCAAGGAAATGACCCAGCTGGCGGGCTATTACATCACCAACGACATGTGCAAGGAAGATATGGACAACGTGATGCTCCAGATCGAGCGTCTGCCCAGCAAGACCCCCGTCATGGTGGAGATGAAGGGCCCCTTCGGCTCCTTCTTCTACAATTCCAAGCTCAGCGGCGCGGTGATCTCCCAGAGCACGGACATTCCCGCCATGGAAAAGCTTGTGGCGCGGATGAATACCAAGGGCTTCTACAAAATCGCCCGGATCAGCTCCCTGCGGGATCGCTCTTTCGGTGAGGCCAACGTCACCAGCGGTCTTTACATGCTCAGCCGAGCCGGCCTGTGGATGGACACCGGCGGTATGTACTGGCTGGATCCCACCAGCGCCTCCACCATCACCTGGATTTCCTCGGTGGTGCTGGAATTAAAGGAAATGGGCTTTGATGAGGTGCTGCTGGACGACTTCCGGTTCCCGGACTCCGATGCCTACATTTTCTCCGGAGACAAGCCCGCGGCTCTGCAAACCGCCGCCACCAAAATCATGGAGGCCTGCTCTTCCAATAAGTTTGTCGTCTCCTTCGGGGTCAGCGACCCCACCTTCGCCCTGCCGGATGGCCGGTGCCGGATGTATTTGAGCAATGTGGACGCGGGCAGCGTGGCCGCCACCTATGCCAAGGTCACGGTCTCCGATCCGGAAATCCGGGTGGTGTTCCTGTCCGAGTCCGGCGACACCCGCTACGACAAGTACAGCGTCATCCGCTCCCTGAACGTAGCCGAAGAGGTGGAAAACCGGAAGGCCGAATAGCGGGCCGGGAGCCCCGGCGGGCTATTCGTGCGCAGGCTGGTCTGTATTCGATTGACTATTGGGTACCGGCTCGGTATCGTTCTGTTTTCAGAGCAGAAGCGAAGAACGCATATCTTTGCGAGGAGCCGCAGACTGGTGTGGCCCTTTCCAAGGATTCCCCTGAGAGGGGAAGGTGGCTCGTGCGTCCCCCGCAAGCGCGAGACGGATGAGGGCTACTTGCCTCTCCCTATGGGAGAGGTGCCCCGCAGGGGCGGAGAGGGCATGTTTACCCTCTCAGTCACTCCGTGACAGCTCCCCCAGAGTGGGAGCCAAGGGAGTAAGCAAACCGCCGCCCGGTCTGAACATTCAGGCCGGGCGGTGACTGCGTTATTCGTTGTTCATCAGCTTGGACAGGGTATTGAAGTAGAGCTGATCCTGCACCTTTTTGCAGAAATTGATCTTATTGGAAACCGTGTTCTTGATCCGCTCCACATAGCCCTCCTCCACCGTGACCCCCTCTGCGGGCGTGAAGGTCTTGGTTTCGGCATCGTAGGTGCCCTTATCCGTTTTCCAGCTGAACTCCGGCCAGAGCACCAGGGGCTCCGCGTCGGAGAATACGTCCCGTCCCACCAGCAGCCGGGAATCATAGTCCAGGCCGAAGAGGTTAGAAAGGGTAGGCAGAATGTCCAAGCTGTACACCGGCGTCTCCACCTTCAGATTCTTATCCTCCAGGCAGCCGCTCCAGATAATCAGGCCGGTGTTGTCCCGGGTAAACCGATCGATTTCCGAAACCCCATAGAGCTCGCACAGATAATTCTTGGCATTCTTCCAGGTGGCGCTGCGCTCCAGACCGTAGGGGTAGTGATCCGGGCTGATGACGATCACCGTGTCGTCGGCAATCCCCGCCTCCTCCAGCTGCCGGATCAGCGAGGTCATGGCGTTCTCCAGCTCCAGCTGAGAGGCCAGATAGCACTTCACCGCCTCGGCACCGTCGTAGTCGATGAGGTCGTAATTCTTCCGGGACATGGCGTTGTCCTTCAGGCTGTAGCCGCAGTGACCGGAAACCGTCATGTAGTAAATACTGAAGGGCTGCTGGTCGATGTACTGGGGCACGGAAATGTCGATCATTTCCAGATCGCTTTCCGGCCAGACGGGAGTGATTCCCTCCAGGCCGCCGTACCGAGCCAGGAACCGGTCGTAGCCCAGCTTGGTGTGGGTCTTGTTCCGGTCGTAGTAGTCCGCGTTGTGGTTGTGATAGGCGGCGGAATAGTAGCCAAGCTTTTGCAGCTGGTGACCCATGGTCAGGAACAGATCCTGATAGACCGCCTGCTTCATGCACATGCCCACGTTGGCCGGCACCATACCAATCACATTGGAAAACTCTCCGGTGGTGGTGCTGCCGCCCCAGGCAGGCTGATAGTAGTCCGTGAACTGAATGCCCTTGGTAGCCATCCGGTACAGGGTGGGAGTTCTCTCCGGGTCGATGACCTGCTTTGAGAAGGCCTCGGCGGTAATGAGAATCAGATTTTTGCCCTTGAACATGCCGGTATACTCGTTCTTCAGGCTGGGCTGGACGGTGCTCACATACTGGTGAATGGAAGCAATGTGGCTGTTTTTCTCCGTCTGGGCAAGCTGGGCAAAGTCAAAGTCCATGACGTTGGGCTCGTAGGCCGCAGGCTCCGTTTCCCCGGGCTGGGTCTCCTGCACCGGCGCGCTTTGGGTCGGCGCGGGAATTTCTGCCACAAAGTCCCCCTGGTTCTCCTGGGAGGCATCCGTGTGGGTGGCGTTCATAATCATGCCCATGTTCAGGCCGAAGCACCGCACCGCGCTGTCAAAATTGTAAGCATCGTTCAGCCGGGAGGCATCGGTTCCGCTTTTGGCCACGGCAAAGGCCAGGCAGTAGGCGACCAGAGCCGCAACCAGTGCCAGCCACCGCAGCCGCCAGCCGGTTTCCCGGGGAGCGGCGAACAGGCCATAGCCGATGACCGGCAGGAAAAACAGAAGGATTCTCCAAAGCCCCCGGACTACCAGGGACACCACGACCCCGGCAAAATCCGTGGCCACCCCTCCGGCGCCGCCCAGCAGCATTCCCAGCTGCATGAAGGCCATGTAGGCATCGTTGCAGAAGTACTCCACAATGTACAGCACCGTCACAAGAGCCATGACCCCGGCACACACCCATTTACCCCAGGTCTTCTGACCCAGGAAGGTAAACACCTGACCGATGAGGCCGCCGAAGCCCACCGCAAAGAGCACCACCGCGGCAAATCTTCCGAGCCGGAAGGACTCCATGGTCCACAGGTGCAGCAGCGCCTCGCAATAGACAACCGTCACCACCGCAAACAGCCAGGCGGGAATGGGAAGCTTTCCCAGGAATTTTTTCATCTGTCTTCATTCTCCTTCGGTGCCGGGCCGTTCCCTCTGCCGCCCCGACGGCGGCGGTAATTGGGACGGCGGCGAGGCTTCCGCTCGCCGGATTCCGGGGCTGTCTCCTCGGCGGAAGCCGCCGGCTTCGGCTGCTGCCGCTCCTGACGCTCCGGGCGCTCCGGGCGCTCCTGACGGGGGCCGTCCTGTCTGCGGCGGCGGCGGTTATTCGGTCTGGGCGTCTCCTGCTGAGCCGCCTCCGGCTGCTCGGCAGGCTCGTCGGAAACCACCGACTCGGTGCTGTAGCGGAAGCGGATAGGCTCCAGCATCATGGGCTGCTCTGCCTCCTTGGGCTGGGGAGCCCGCTTGCCGTTGCCGGAAATGGGAGCCAGATCGGCGGGAATCGGCGGGTCATTCTTTCTGGCCTTGCCGCTGCGCAGCACCGCAATGTCCGCATTGGGGAAGACGCTCACCGTCTCCGGGTTCTCCTCCATGCGCACCTTCACCCGCTGACGCAGCAAATCCAGCTCCACCACCGTGCCCCGGCCCTCGGGGGTGTCCACGAAGGATTCCGGCTTTGGGCTGGAGCGGATCAGATCTTCATAGGCATCCTGCTCGTATTTCAGGCAGCACATGAGCCGGCCGCAGGTGCCGGAAATTTTGGTGGGATTCAGAGAAAGGCTCTGGGTTTTTGCCATTTTGATGGAAACCGGCTGAAAATCGTCCAGGAAGCTGGCACAGCAGAAAGGTCTGCCGCAGATGCCCAGACCGCCTACCATCTTGGCCTTGTCCCGGACGCCGATCTGCCGCAGCTCAATGCGGGTGTGGAAAATGGAGGCCAGATTTTTCACCAGCTCCCGGAAATCCACCCGCTCGTCGGCGGTAAAGTAGAAGAGAATCTTGCTGCCGTCGAAGGCCACTTCCGCCGACACCAGCTGCATATCCAGCCCATGGGCGGCAATTTTGTCCAGGCACACATCGTAGGCTCGCTTTTCCTTGGCTCGATTGTCCGCGGCGATTTTCTCGTCCTGAGCCGTGGCCTTGCGCAGTACTTTGCGCAGAGGCGCCACCACGTCCTTCTGGGCGATTTTGTGGTTGCATCCCGCGCAGATGCCGTACTCCGCCCCCCGGGCGGTGTCGATGATCACATGCTCCCCGGTCTGAAAAGTCAGGCCGTTGGGGTCAAAATAGTAGATTTTCTGTCCGGGACGAAACTGGATGTCCACGACCTCCACGGTCTGCTCCGGCGAAACCTTCATTTCCTGTTCCATATTGTCTCCTTTATCGTAAAAAGCCCTGATTCAACCGGCAGATGCCGGCAATGGCTTCAGCGTTTCCGCAATTCCCAGCTCAGCCAGCCGCAGACCGCCGCCGGGGAAACATTGCTCATGGTATATTCCAGCGCCTTTCTCAGCGCCTGAATGCCGCCGTAAAGCGCAGGCGCCGTCCGTTTCCGGGCAAGCTCCCGAGCCAAAGGGGAAACCGTATCGGCGCCGCTGCGGCTCATCAGAGCATTTTCCAGCAGGGTCAGCCACTGATTCAGGGTCTCCGACAGAGCGTCCCGCTTGGATTTTTCCATGGGAGTCAGCAGCTGGGTCAGACCCAGGGCATCCCCGTCTCCATAAGCCTGGGCAAAGGCCTGGGTCTGAGGACTGACCCCCTCGCCGCTTTCCAGCAGAGCCTTTGCCTGACCCAGAAAGCCGCCGCTGCGTGAGGCGGCCGCGGCAATGTCCTCCTGAGAAGCCTTGGGGAAGTCCTTTTGCAGCTGGGCTTCCAGAATGTCCGCCGGAAGAGCCTGTAATTTCAGTTCCGTGCACCGGGAACGGACAGTTGGCAGCAGTTTATCCGGATTATCCGCGATCAGGAGGAACACCCCGTAGCTTGGTGGCTCCTCCAGCACCTTCAGCAGAGCGTTCTGACCGGGGATACCCATGTCCTGGGCCCGGGGAAACTGGTAAATCTTATGGTCCGATTCGTTGGGCTGGATGAACATATCCGCCCGGGCCTGGCGAATCAGCTCCACGGGGACGGTTTTCTTCTCCGGGTCGTCTACCAAGATGTAGTCCGGATGATTGCCGTCCAGAATCTTCCGACAGGGGGTGCAGACGCCGCAGGGCTTATCCGTGCCCTGACACAGGATAGCCTGAGCCAGGAGCCTTGCCAGGGTGCGCTTTCCGGACCCTTCCGGGCCGGTAATCAGATAGCAGTGGGAGATATGTCCTTTGCTGAGGCTTTCTGTTAAGTTCTCCTTCAGCTGCCGGTTTCCCAGAAGCGCGCCAAAGCCCATATGCTCCCTCCTTGCCGATTTTTTATTTTATCATAATTTTTTGGAAAATGAAATAGAGAATTCTGATTTCTCTTGATTTTGTGGGCGCAAATCCACAAATTCTGTAGGGGACGATGCCCTCATCGTCCCGTTTGCGCGCTGCCATAATGGTATCTTGCGGGTCGATGAGGGCATCGACCCCTACGTTTGCGATTCCAGTGCTTCCTTAAGTCCAGAGGTCAGACAGCATGGGAATGACCTGCTTTTTCCGGCTCATGATCCGGGGCAGGAACGCGGTATTTTCCTTTGGCGTCACGTTGAAGGCCTGACGGACGGACTCGTCGTCGCCCACATACAGAATCTGGGTGCCCTCCTTCATCACGTCCGTGGCCATGAGCAGCACCAGGTCGAAGCCCTTCTCCTCCTTGTGTCGGCGCATCCGGTCAAGGATTTCCGCCTTCCGGTTCAGCACGCCGCCGGAATCCACGCAGGTCAGCTGAGCAACCGCCAGGGAGTGTCCCGCCACATGGAACTCCTTGTAGTCCGTAAAGAGCATTTCCTCCACGCTTTTGTGATCCACCGCCCCGGAGAAAAGCATTTTGCCCAGCTCATCCAGAGACACGTTGGCAATCCGGGCCATCCGCTCCGCCGTGCGGATGTCCCGCTGGGTGCAGGTGGGGGATTTGAACATCAGGGTATCGGACAGAATGGCTGCCGCCATCATCCCCGCCAGACCTGCCGAGGGCATGAGCCCCCGATCCTGGAACATGCTGGCAATGATGGTATTGGTGGAGCCTACGGGCTCGTTGCGTACATAAATGGGGTTGTTGGTCTGCACATCCGCCAGCCGGTGGTGATCGATGATCTCTAAGATTTCCGCCTGGTCAAGACCCAGCACCGACTGGGAGGCCTCGTTATGGTCAACCAGCACCACCCGCTTACGCCGGGGGCGCAGCAGATGATACCGGGTCAGAATGCCGACCACCTTTTCCTTGCCGTCCAGAATGGGATAGCTGGGATGGCGGTACTTGAGCACTACCTCCCGGACGTCGTCCACCCGATCGTTCAGATGGAAGCCGATCAAATCCCGGGTCTTGCAGATCCGCCCGACAGGGTTGGACTGGAACAGCAGGCGGCTTGCCCGGTAAGCATCGAAGGGCGTGGAAATAATGACGGTTTCCGTGGGGAATTCCCGCAGCTCCACCGGAAGGGAACTCTGGCACAGCACCAGGCAGCTGACGTTCATTTCCAGCGCCCGGCGCATCATGTCCGGCTGATGGCCGCAGAGCACGATGGACTCCCGCTTCTGGAACAGCAGATTCTCCTGGCTCTGGGGCAGGGCGATCACCACCTCGCCGGTGATGGTGTCCGTATTTTCCCCAGCCTCATTGAGGATTTTTCCTTCCAGCACGGACAGCAGGTTAAACAGCGGCACCTGCTCCAGCATTCCGGAGGTAATGCCGGACATATTGTAGCCGGCAATGTCCGTCCGGGAGAGAATGCCGTAAAGGGTACCGTCCTCGTTGGCCACCGGCACCGCGGCGATGGCCGGATAGGAAGCGAATTCGTCCCAGGCCAGGCTCACGGAAACCCCGGTGCTTAAAATCGGCGGGGTGTCGAAGTCCAGATCCCGAACCTGGTTATACAGATTCGTGATCCGGTTGGGTGCCTGAAAGCCGAAGCGGTTCAGCACATTCTGGGTCTCTTCGGAGACCTGCCCCAGGCAGGCGGCCTCATATTCCCGATCGCCGCAGGCATTGCGCAAAGCCGCATAGGCGATGGCCGCTACGATGGAATCCGTGTCCGGATTCCGGTGTCCGGTTACATAAATGGGATCCATAAACGCACCTCCATATGTTAGGGATTGCTAGGGAATCTCTGATGAAATCGGCAAGAACTGGGAGCGAGAGTTTTTTCTCTAGCCGAAGGGTTCAAAAGCGGAGGAATACTTTGTGTATTGCCCACTTTTGAAGCCGCACGGATAGAGGAAAAGATCCGCTATCCAGCCGCAGACGATTTCATCAGAGTTTCCCCTAGGCAGTCACTTCGCCTGCCAGATTCTTTTGAAAAAGGGCTCCGATTTCCGTCTGGCTCATGCCCTGACCAATGGCCCACATAAGCTTGGTCATGGCGGCCTCGCTGGTCATGTCCCGACCCTGGATGACCCCCAGCTCCAGAAGCTTGTTGCCCACCTGGTAAACCTCCAGATTCGCGCTGTCGTAGAGGCATTGGGTAGTCACCACCACGCTGATGCCGTCCTCCACTGCCCGGCGGATGCCCCGCAGGCCTTTGTGGAGCACGTTTACCCCGCCCAGGCCGAAGGCCTCGATGACGATGCCCCGGTAGCCCATGGCTGCCAGCATTTCAAAAATCGAGGGATTCAGCCCCGGAGTCAGCTTCAGAAGGAACACATTCTGACTGATTTCCGGGCACAGTCGGGGTTCCCCGGTCTCCTTAGGCAGCACCTGAGAATCCACCACCAGGCCCAAGTTGCTGACCTGGGCGGCGTAGCGGGCATTGACGCTTTCAAAGGCGGAAAAGCCGGAGGCTCGCACCTTCACCGCCCGGCAGCCCAGCATTACCTTCCGGTCGAAGGCCAGGAACACGCCGGGATGACCGGCCGCCGCCATGGCAAAGGCCGTGCGCAGATTGTCCGGCCCGTCGGAAAGCATATCCGCCAGGGGCAGCTGAGAGCCGGTGAATACCACCGGCAGATCGATGCCCGGCAGCATGAAGGTCACGGCGGAGGCGGTATAGGCCATGGTGTCCGTGCCGTGGGAAACCACAATTCCGTCGTATCCGATCCGTTCCTCGAAAATATGTCGGGCCAGCAGCTGCCATTCCTCCGGGCGGATATTGGAGGAGTCCAGGCAAATCACGTCCTGCACCCTGATATCGTAATAGGTGCGCAGCTGGTTCAGCTCCCGCTCCATCACGTCCGAACGCTGAGGCTCCAGGCCGTCCCCGCCGGGCAGGGAGGCAATGGTGCCGCCGGTGGTCAGCAGCAGGATTTTCTTCTTGGTGTCCATAGTCCGGCTCCTTCCTGGTTTATCCTTGTATTATAGCCGAAAGCCGGAAAAATAGCAAGAAAAATCCAAGGGGGTCTTTCGTGGGCACACCAAAAAGAAAGATGTCATTGCAAGGAGGCCATCGGCCGACGTGGCAATCCGTTTCCCTCGTCCCCCTTGGCTACCCCTTTGGGGGAGCTGGCGGCGAAGCCGACTGATACTATTTCCTGATTAAAATCTTAATTTTAATCAGGAAGGCATCGCCTG
>UQXG01000006.1 GCA_900544945.1 uncultured Eubacteriales bacterium
CCACCTCGCCATAATACGGGCGGGTCGCCATCTGCCAGCGGTCGCCGTCAAAATGCAGCAGCATCAGGCCGCTTTCGGTTTCATCATAGCGCTTTTGCAGCTTTTCCAGCAGGGTCAGCACCTCTGCCGGGTCGGCGCGCATGGCTTCGGCCAGGCGGTCGGTTTCCACCGGTTCGGCGTTGGCAAACAGCATTGCTTCTAGCATGCCAATTTTATTGCGCTGTGTGATCGGCATCGGCTGCGGCCTCCTTTCCTGTGGGTTGGTTTTGTTTGTTGCGCGGGCGGCGGGCGCGGTCCATCGTCAGGGTTCCGGTTTCATCCAGCCGCACACGCCCGGCGCGGATCAATTCCAGCAGCGCCAGGAACGTTGCCACATTGGTGCTGCGGCTTTCCTGCGGGCTGAACAGCTGGCCCATGCGGCACAGCGTACCTTTCAGCATACCGCGCAGCATGTGGGCCACACGGCTTGCCACCGATACGAACGGCGCGGTGACCAACGGTTCAAACCGCTCCTGGGTGGGCTTTTTGCGGCGCTGGCTGCGGCCCATCAGGCTGCACCAGCCGGTCGGGATCCTGTTTGCGGGAATATTCCGCCGGGCCTTCCGGTTTTTGGGGCTGGCGCACCGCGGTGTACAAATCCCGCGCACGGCTGCCCAACTCCGCCGCCACCTGCTTGCAGGTGCTGTACTCGATCAGACGGCCGGTCAGCTCCGCTTTCATGCGTTCCGCTTCAGGGCTGCGTGGCAGCAACAGGGCGCTTTTCATCTGAACCAGGTGCGCGGCCATATCAATGAATTCGCTGGAGACTTCCAGCTTATCGGCCTGCATGGTCTGGATGGCGGCAGTATACTGCTCAATGAGTTCCATAATATTGATATCATAGAGGTTCATTTTATTTTTGCCAACCAGATAGAGCAGCAAATCCAGCGGACCTTCAAAATTATCTTCCTGTAGCTTAAAGGTAAGTGTTTCCATAAAACAGCGGATATCGTTCCTTACTTAAATCGAGATGTGCCATCAGGCAATGCCGAACAGCAGTTCCACAAAGCCGGTCAGGTTCAGCAGCAAACGCCACGCCGCGTTTACGCAGAGATTGAGCGGGGTGTTAAGCAGGCCAAAGAACACCAGAAGCAGCACAACGCCCATGATGTATTTTTCATACCGCATGGCCTGAAAATACAGTTTTTGCGGCAAGAACAGCAACACAATGCGGCTGCCGTCAAACGGCGGTACAGGGATCAGGTTGAACACGCCAAGGCTGATGTTCATGCTGATCAGAACATAAAGGAAATCCAGCACCAGCTGGGGCGCCGCGCCGCCGCAGGCATAATATACCACTTTATAGAGCAGCATGGCCGCATAGGCCAGCAAAAAGTTGGAGAGCGGCCCCGCCGCGGCGGAAACAGCCATCCCCCGTTTGGGATTTTTGAAGCGCGTGGGGTTGATGCCAACCGGCTTTGCCCACCCGACCCCGGCCGCAATCATGCACAAAGCGCCCAGCGGGTCAAAGTGGCGCAGCGGATTCATGGACAGGCGGCCCATATCCTTGGCGGTGGAATCGCCCAATTTCCAGCTGATAAGCGCGTGGGCGGATTCATGGAACGGGATGACGATCAGCATGGCCACGGCGCGCAGAGCGTAATAATACAGCTCCTGCGGGGAGATCACGCCATTGAGGGCAAAATGATTCATAAAAACCTCAGCATACCGCATAGCAGGCCACACAGGCACATACGGGTAATTATTTAAAGTATTATACCGGATTTTTTACGGATTTTTAAAAAAGGGTATTGCATTTTGGCTTAAGATTTGCTATTATAGTACAGCTATGTTAAAGGAGGTGCAAGCAGAATGGCCAAATGTGCATGTTGTGGCAAGGGTGTCACTTTCGGCATCAAGGTTTCCCACTCCCATCGTCGGAGCAATCGTACCTGGAACCCCAACGTCAAGCGCGTGAAAGCGGTTGTGGATGGTTCCCCGAAGTATATCTACGCCTGCACCCGCTGCCTGCGTTCGGGTAAGGTTACCCGCGCGGTCTGATCAAGACGCAAAAAATTGCCGGTCACAGTTGGTGGCCGGCATTTTTGCGTGCTTTTTATAAGCGGGTTCCCGTTGCTGTCAGGGGCTGCCTTGGCAGTGCTTTTTGATTTTTATCAGGATGTATCTGATCAGATACGCCTTAGGAGGTTGCTATGCTGCCAGCTGACCCAATCATCCTGCTCAGTTATATCAACACCCAGCTGCGGGATCATTACGCAAGCCTGGATGCCCTGTGTGCCGATCAGGACGCCGATAAGGATGCCATTTGCGCAAAACTGGCCGATGTTGGCTATGAATACAACGCCAGCCGCAACCAGTTTGTGTAACGGTGTTGATCACACCCACATGCTTTCGCACGGCACTTTGCCCCGCAAGGGGTAAGGTGCTGTTTTTTTGGGTAAACCGCAGCGCTGTTTGCTGCGCAAGGCACGCCTGAAAGCTACACAAATGGTGACCCTTCCGCAAACACAAAATTCGGCTGCGTTTGCAGAAACAGGCGATGGTTTCGGCTTTTCATGTGCGCCCTTAAGGGAGGAAAGTATATTTTGAACTTTGTTTTTGTTTCGCCGCAGTTCCCTAAAACCTACTGGAATTTTTGTGACCGGCTCAAGCGCAACGGGGTAAATGTGCTGGGCATTGGCGATTCCGGCTATGACGAGATCCCGGACGAGCTGAAAGAATGCCTGACCGAGTATTACCGTGTGGATTCCATGGCGGATTATGATGCCATGGTACGCGCCATGGGGTATTTCACTTTTAAGTACGGCAAAATCGACTGGCTGGAAAGCAACAACGAGTACTGGCTCATGCGGGATGCCTGGCTGCGCACGGAGTTCAACATCACCACCGGCCCTAAGCTGGACGAAATGGACAAGATCAAGTATAAGTCTGCCATGAAGGCCTACTATGCCAAGGCCGGCCTGCCCACCGCCCGGTATCACCTGGTAGAGGGCTTGGAGGACGCTCTGGAATTTGCCCACACCGTGGGCTATCCCGTGGTAGTCAAGCCCGACAACGGGGTGGGCGCCAACAACACCTATAAGCTTCAGTCTGACGAGGATGTTCGGTGGTTCATTAACACCAAGGATCCGGCGGTTTACATCATGGAGGAGTTTGTCAACGGCTATGTCCAGACCTTCGACGGCATTGTGGATTCCCAGGGCAACATGCTCTTCGAGTCCGGCAACATCAGCCCCATCTCCATTATGGATATCGTGAATAACAATGACGACTCCGTCTACTATCTGGTAAAGGATTTGCCGGAGAAAATCCGCCAGGCGGGTCTTGCCACGGTAAAGGCCTTCGGGGTCAGAAGCCGGTTCATCCACCTGGAATTCTTCGTCCTGAACGAGGATCAGGAAGGCCTGGGCAAGAAGGGCGACGTGCTGGGGCTGGAAGTCAACATGCGGCCCTGCGGCGGCTTCACCCCGGAAATGTACAACTACTCCCAGGAGACGGACGTGTATAAAATCTGGGCGGACATGGTGGCCTTCGACCGGAATACCAAGCCCATCGGCAAGCATCACTACTGCGCCTTCTACGGACGCCGGGATGGCAGACACTACAAGCTGGATGACTACGAGGTCATGATGAAGTACGGCGCTCACATGGTCATGTGGGGAAGAATTCCGGACGCGCTGTCCGGCGCTATGGCCAACCAGATGTATGTGGCCAACTTCGACACGGAAGAAGAAATGATGGCCTTCTACGATGACCTTGCCGCGCAGTACGAATAAAAAGACAAAGAAGGAGCGCGGTGCACCAGCACCGCGCTCTGTTTGTAATTAGTATGTCATTGCGAACCAGTCCGCTTAAGTGGTGTGGCAATCCGTTTCTCCTTGGCTCCCACTTTGGGGGAGCTGTCACGAAGTGACTGAGAGGGTAATAACAGGCTTTCTCCATCCCTTCATGGTGTCTCTTTCCAAAAAAGAAAGACCGGGGGCGACCTCATCCGCCCTTCGGGCACCTTTACATTATGGAGCAATTGCCACTGGCAATTGTTGGATTTGAATTCGCTGCGCGGAGCACCACCCTCCCAGGGGAAGGCTTGGGGAACGGATTGCCATGCCAGTGTGAGCACTGACTCGCAATGACACCGTATCTTTCGGGCTTTTTAATAAATTTACAGCTCATCCTCCTGGGTATCCACCCAGTCGTTGGGATGCTCGTCAGGTGCTTCCTCCGGCTCCTTTCTGGGAGGCATACCGCCGTCCTTGTTCCGGCTGAAGAACAGGAAGAAGGGCTCGGTAATCCGGAACAGAATGCTCAGCACCAGGAACAGCACCGTGTTTTCCGGTTCCATGGACATGTACACATCATACAGCGCCATGAACCGGAAGACACAGTAGGCGATGGAAATGCCCAGTAGGGGCAGCCCCACTACCAGAAGACTGGTCGCCTGGCGGAAAATCTGCATCAGAAGCAGATCGGGAATCACGTCCTGGTGCATCATGCCGCCGAAAACCTGGAAGCACAGGCTGCCCACAAGACCCAGCAGGGAAAGGGTGAGCACCACCGTCAGAATCCGGAAGAACAGCAAGAACGCCCGGCGATGGGTGTGCTCTCCCTTCACCACATACCGGTACTGGTCAGACAGGGAGCCAAGCAGCCAGCTGTCGGCCACGGGAATCCAGGCCAGCCAGGGATTTTTCAGCCCTCTGCGCCGGGCTACGGTGTACAGAGCCAACGCGGTGAGCACATAGCTGGCCACAGCCAGCAGCATGGGAGTGCCTACCAGGTTTTGCAGCAGCAAAACCAGTAAATTCATTGTCATACGCATAAACATCACACCTTACTCTCTATTTAAGCTATGAGAAGTGTATCACAGATTGCCGCCTCTGGCAATGGGAAACTTTGCCGGGATGCCGTCAGGCACCCCGGCAAAACTTACTTCATCAGTTTGCAGACCAATTCGGTATAGGCATAAGGATCGTCCAGAGGCAGCTCCGCCATCAGCTGGGCCTGGTAGCACAGCAGCTGGGCGTAGTCCTTGGCCTTCACGGGATCCTCGGTCATGGCCCTCTGCAAGGCCTTCACGGCCTCGTGCTCCGGGTTCAGTTCCAGAATCCGACCCACGGGGAAGGCAAACTCCGGGTTGGCCTTCTTCATGTACTTCTCCATTTCAAAGCTCATGCCGGAATCGGGAGTCATGCAGGCGGGATGGCTGCCCAGGTCGGAAGAAAGCTTGACCTCTTTGACCTGATCGCCCAGGCTCTCCTTGACGAAGGTCAGCAGCCCCTTCATTTCCTCGGCCTTTTCCTCGGCTTCCTTCTTTTCCTCCTCGGTCTTCAGACCCAGGTCTTCCGTGGAGACGTTGCAGAACGGCTTCTCCATATAAGTCATGAGGGTCTGGGGGATGAACTCATCCACGTCCTCGGCAAAGAGCAGCACATCGTAGCCCTTCTTTGCCAGGGTTTCCACCTGCGGCAGCTTTGCCAGCCGCTCCCGGTTCTCGCCGGGGGCAAAGTAAATCTTCTCCTGACCTTCGGCCATGGCATCCACATATTCCTTCAGGGTGACGAGCTTGCCCTGCTTGTGGCTGTAGAACAGCAGCAAATCCTGGCAGGCTTCCTTGTGGGCGCCGTAGTCGGCCACGGTACCGTACTTCAGCTGACGGCCGAAGACGGCGTAGAATTCCTCGTACTTTGCCCGGTCGTTGTCCAGCATATTTTTCAGCTCGGACTTGATCTTCTTCTCAATGTTCCGGGCGATGATGGTCAGCTGACGGTTGTGCTGAAGCATTTCCCGGCTGATGTTCAGGGACAAATCCTGACTGTCCACCACGCCCCGGACGAACCGGAAGTGCTCAGGCAGCAGATCCTCGCAGTTTTCCATAATCATCACGCCGGAGGAGTACAGCTGCAAGCCCCGCTTGAAGTCCTTGCTGTAGAAGTCGTAGGGAGCCTTGCCGGGGATATACAGCAGTGCCTTGAAGCTGACGGCACCTTCCACGCTGGAATGGATCACCTTCAGGGGCTTGGTGTAGTCGAAGAACTTCTCCCGATAGAAGTTGTCGTACTCCTCCTCGGTGACGTCCTTCTTGGCACGCTGCCAGATGGGCACCATGGAGTTCAGGGTTTCCATTTCCCGGTACTCCTCGTACTTAGGCTCCTTCTTTTCGGCATCCTCGCCCTCAGCGGCGGCTTCCTCCACGGGACGGGTCTTGGTGACCTCCATCCGGATGGGGTAGCGGATGTAGTCGGAATACTTGCGGATCAGGTTCCGAATTTCGTATTCCTCCAGGAACTGGGAATACTTGTCGTCGTCGGTGTCCGCTTTCAGGGTCATGATCACGTCGGTGCCCGGGGCATCCTTGGCGGTTTCCTCAATGGTGTAGCCGTCGGTGCCGTCGGAGACCCATTTCCAGCCGGTGTCCTCGCCATATTTTCTGGAAATTACGGTGACGGAGGAGGCCACCATAAAGGCGGAGTAGAAGCCCACGCCGAACTGGCCGATGATGTCGATGTCCTCCTTCTTCTCCATGGCCTGCTTGAAGCCTAGGGAGCCGGACTTGGCGATGGTGCCCAGGTTTTCTTCCATTTCGGCCTTGTTCATGCCAATGCCGTTATCGGAGACGGTCAGAGTACGATTCTCCGGGTCACGGGTGATGGTGATGGCAAAGTCGTCCCGAGATAGGCCTACCTTGTCGTCGGTCAGGGCGGTGTAGGCCAGCTTGTCGATGGCGTCGGAGGCGTTGGAGATGATTTCCCGGAGGAAAATCTCTCTGTGGGTGTAAATTGAGTTGATCATCAGATCCAGCAGACGCTGGGATTCAGCCTTGAATTGCTGCTTTTCCATAAATCATGCACATCCTTTGTTTTGATTCAGAGTTGCGTTAGCACTCTTTAGTTCTGAGTGCTAACATTATAGCGCATCCGTCGGAAAAAGCAACCCCTGTCAAAAAAAGTTCTTCCTTTATTTACAATTCTGTGTTATGATTATGCTGTATGAGTATGTGCCAATAGCCTTCCCCTGGGGGAAGGTGGCACGGCGCAAGCCGTGACGGATGAGGGGAAACCCCCAATAACTGCTTTTTTCGATGGAAGGTGACCGGATGACGTACACAAGCAATGCCAAGCTGACCCCCTATGCACAAAAGCTGCGCAAGGAGATGACCAAGGAAGAGCGTCACCTGTGGTACGACTTCCTGAAGCATCTGGATGTTTCGGTGAACAGGCAGAAGACACTGGGGTCTTATATCGTTGATTTTTACTGCGATAAGGCCAAGCTGGTTATTGAGCTGGACGGTTCCCAGCATTTTGAGGAAACCGGGGCGGCGAAGGACAAAAGGCGGGATCAGGCGCTCTCCGAAGAGGGCTATACAGTTTTGCGGTACGCCAATTCTGAGGTGAACGGAAACTTCCGGGGGGTATGTGCGGATATTCTTGCCCATCTTCCGGCGGGAACCAAGTATCTGGGGTAAGACGGCCCTCATCCGTCTTGCGCTTGCGGGAGACGCGCAAGCCACCTTCCCCCGGGGGGAAGGCTTTAGGAAACGTTTGAAATTATAATTTACCATATATGTAAGGAGACATTTCATGATTACAGTAAGCAATCTCGGTATGCAGTTCGGCGGCCAGTGGCTGTTCCAGCATGTGGATCTGCAATTCCTGCCCGGCAACTGCTATGGCATCATCGGCGCCAACGGCGCGGGCAAATCCACCTTCCTGCGGATTCTCACCGGAGAGCTGGATTCCACCACCGGCTCTATTTCCATTGACCCCACCAAGCGGGTTTCCGTTCTGAAGCAGAACCAGAACGCCTACGACGAGTATACCGTTCTCGACACCGTCATCATGGGCAACCAGCATTTGTACGACGTGATGAAGGAAAAGGACGCCATCTATGAAAAGCCGGACTTTTCCGATGAGGATGGTCTGCGGGCTGCGGACCTGGAAGCGGAGTTTGCCGAGCTGGGCGGCTGGGAAGCCGAGTCCGACGCGTCTCGCCTCTTGCAGGGTCTTGGCATCGGCACGGAGCTGCACTATGACCAGATGGCCGACACCGACCCCCGGCTGAAGGTGAAGGTGCTTCTTGCCCAGGCGCTCTTCGGCAATCCCGACATCATCATGCTGGACGAGCCTACCAACAACCTGGATATCGAGGCCATCAACTGGCTGGAGGACTTCCTGCTGGACTTCCCGGGCATGGTCATCGCCGTCAGCCACGACCGGCACTTCCTGAATACCGTGTGCACCCACACCGTGGATATCGACTACGGCAAGATCAAGATGTATGTGGGCAACTATGACTTCTGGTATGAGTCCTCCCAGATGGTTCAGGCCATGCTGAGAAACAAGAATAAGAAGAACCAGGAAAAAATCGAGGAATTGCAGCTCTTTATTCAGCGGTTCTCCGCCAACAAGTCCAAGGCCAAGCAGGCAACCGCCCGCCGGAAGTTGCTGGACAAGCTGACCGTGGAGGAAATGCCCTGCTCCACCCGCCGGTATCCCTTCGTGGGCTTCCAGTCCGACCGGGAGCTGGGCAAGGACGTGCTCACCGTCAAGGACGTGTCTTTGACCGTGGACGGGGTGAAGCTCCTGGACAAGGTTTATTTCTCCGTGAACCGGACGGACAAGATCGCCTTTGTGGGCGAAAACGAGCTGGCCCAGACCGCCCTGTTCAAGATTCTCATGGGTGAGATTGAGCCGGACGAGGGCAGCGTCAAGTGGGGCGTGTCCACCATTCGCAGCTACCTGCCCAAGGATAACTCCGAGTATTTCGAGGGCAACAGCATGGAGCTGGTGGATTGGCTTCGCCAGTACTCCGCCAAGAAGGACGATGTGTACCTCCGGGGCTTCCTGGGCCGGATGCTCTTCTCTAACGAGGATGTGTTCAAGCCGGTCAATGTCCTCTCCGGCGGCGAGAAGGTGCGCTGTATGCTCAGCAAGATGATGCTGTCCGGCGCCAACGTGGTACTTCTGGACCAGCCCACCAACCACCTGGATATGGAGTCCATCCAGGCGGTGAACAAGGGCCTGGAAGCGTTCCCCGGCGTGGTGCTGCTTGCCTCCCACGACCATGAGATGCTGACGTCCACCTGTAACCGGGTCATTGCCTTCCAGCCCGACGGCACCATCATCGACAAATACGGCACCTATGACGACTACCTTGCCTGGATGGCGGAGAAGAAGGAGAAGGCCTGATGGAACAGATTCTGGATATCATTACCGAGAAAATGCAGGCGGCCTTTGAAGAAGCGGGCTATGACCGCGCTTACGGCCGGGTGACGGTTTCCAACCGTCCTGACCTGTGCGAATACCAGTGCAACGGAGCTCTGGCCGCCGCCAAGCAGTACCACTGCGCCCCCATCAAAATCGCCCAGGCGGTGGTGGAGAAGCTGAACGCCGAGGACTATAGCCTCGTAGAGGCGGTGAACCCGGGCTTCATCAATCTGAAGCTTTCCGGCCATTTCCTGAAGGAATACCTGGAGACTATGCGCACCGCTCCCAAGTTTGGCGCTGCCCAGATCGGGGCAGGGAAGACCGTCGTGGTGGACTATGGCGGAGCCAACGTGGCAAAGCCCCTGCATATCGGCCACTTGCGGCCAGCCATCATCGGCGAGAGCCTGAAGCGGCTCTATAAGTACCTGGGCTACAACGCCATCGGCGATGTGCATCTGGGGGACTGGGGATTGCAGATGGGCCTCATCATCGCGGAGCTTTCCGAGCGGCAGCCGGAGCTTCCCTATTTTGACCCCGACTTTACCGGCGAGTATCCCAAGGAAGCTCCCTTCACGGTCACTGATCTGGAAGAGATTTATCCCACGGCTTCGGCGAAAAAGTCCGACCCGGAATTCTCCCACAAGGCGCACCAGGCCACCCTGGAACTCCAGCAGGGCCGCCGGGGCTACCGGGCCCTGTGGCGGCACATCATGAATGTGTCCGTTGCCGACCTGAAAAAGAATTATGACAACCTGGACGTGCACTTTGAAAAGTGGCTGGGCGAAAGTGACGCTGACCCCTATATCCCTCCCATGGTGGAGGACATGAAAAAGCGGGGCATTGCCGTTCCCTCCGAGGGAGCCTGGGTCATTCCCGTGGCGCAGGAAGGCGACAAGAAGGAAATGCCTCCCTGCATTCTGGTCAAGTCCGACGGCTCCTCCATTTACGCTACCACCGATCTTGCCACCCTGGTTCAGCGGATGCAGGACTGGCACCCGGATAAGGTGCTCTACGTCACCGACAAGCGGCAGAACCTGCACTTTGAGCAGGTTTTCCGGGCGGCGAGAAAGGCGGGCATTGTGCCCGACACCACCGAGCTGGAGCATGTGGGCTTTGGCACCATGAACGGCAAGGACGGCAAGCCCTTCAAGACCCGTGACGGCGGCGTTCTCCGGTTGGAGACCCTGATTTCCGATATGACGGATTTCGTCCGGGCCAAGGTGGTGGAAAACCGGATTGTGGAGCCGGAGGAGGTGGAGCCCACCACCGCCAAAATTGCCATGGCTGCTCTGAAATACGGCGATCTTTCCAACCAGCCCACCAAGGACTACAACTTCGACATGGAGCGCTTTGCCGCCTTCGAGGGCAACACCGGCCCCTATATCCTCTATACCATCGTGCGGATCAAGTCCATTCTCAGCCGCTACGGCGAATGGGAGAATCTGCCCATTCAGGAGCCTGCAAATGACTACGCCAAGGATCTGATGCTGGCCATCACGAAATTCGGCCCGGCTCTGGAGGGCGCTCTGAAAACTTCCAGCCCCAACCTGATCTGCGCCTATGTCTACGAACTGGCGGGCTGCGTCAATAAGTTCTATCACGAAACCCCCATTCTGAAAGAGGAGAATGAGACCGTGAAGGCCGGGCACATTGCCCTCATCGGTCTGGCAAAGAACATCCTGGAAGCCTCCATTGACCTGCTGGGCTTCCACGCACCGGAGAAAATGTAAAATGACAGCCTTAGACCTGAAAAGCCGGGTATCGAGCCTGCGAAAAAGGCTGCGCCTGCATCGGAAGGAACGGATTATTGTGGTTTCCTGCGTCGCTCTGGTAGCAAGCTATCCGGTTTTTGACTGGCTGAAAACCAGAGCCGCCGCCCCCACTCCGGAGCCTTCTCTTCCGGGAGGCTATTACGAGGAAGAATTTCCCCTGGTGCTGAATGCGCCGCCTTACGGCAAAATCTATTACACCACCGACGGCAGCACCCCCTCTGAAAGCTCCCAGGTGTATCACGGCGGCATCCCTGTCACCGACCGCTCTGCCGAGCCGAACGTGTACCACAGTATCCGGAATGTGGTCAAGGATTGGAAGAACCACACACCTGCCGCCCAGCCCGTGAAAAAGGGTACGGTGATTCGGGCGGTTTACATCAGCGATTGGGGCAGCAAAAGCGATATCCTGACACAGACCTATTTTGTAGGCATCCAGCCTCCGGCTCACGGCTATACCCTGAACTTGATTTTTGAGGATGAGGACGTGTTCGGCCAGGACGGTATTTACGTTACCGGCAAGGCCTACGACGACTGGTACTTAAATGACGGCACTGGAGATGGGCCTCTTCCCAATTACATGGTCAAGCGGGAGGTGGAAGTCGTTGCCGAGCTCCTGGGGGAAACCGGCGACGTGATGAACCAGAAGGTTGGCATCCGCATTCAGGGAAAATCCGCCCGGGAGCGATGGGATAAGCGATTCACGCTGACCGCCCGGAAAGACTACGGCGGCAGCCCGGTGTTCGATACGGTGCTTTATGATGGGGTGCTGACCCATTCCGTTATGCTGAAAAGCCAGCTTCCCGACGCCATCATCGGCGATCTGGCCTCCGATCGGGCGGTGGCTCTGCAAGGGAGCATTCCTGTGTCCCTGTACTTAAACGGGGAGCACTGGTACGACTGCTATATGCTCGAGCGCTATGACGAGCAGTATTTCCGACAGCACTACCAGGTGGACGACCGGGTGCTGGTGAAAAACAGCATGGTCAAGGAGCGGGACGACTTTGACGCCCAGCAGTATGATTACACCACCTTCATGGGCTGGGTGCAGGATACGGATTTCACCGACCCAGCCCAGTGGGCCGCCTTCCAGGAGCAGGCGGATGTCCAGAGCTACATTGACTATACCGCCATCAACTGTATCCTGTGCAATCTGGACTACGGCGACTACTACAATTATGTCCTCTGGCGTGCCCCTTCCCTGGGCGGGCGGCAGGGAGACAAGGCCAAGTGGCAGTGGTGCGTCTACGATGTGGATGCCCTGACCTGGGTGGACGAAGAGAAATACGGCCCGGCGGAAGCGGTGAATACCTTCGGCTTTGACGAGGGGAAGGGCATTCGCTACACCTCCATTTTTGCTTCTCTGAAGGAGAACGCCGAATTCCGCCAGCGGTTTGCTACCTCCTTTATGGACATTCTGAATAACAATTTCGCCCCGGAACGGGTGGAAACCGTTTTGAACCATTACGGTTATGACCTGGACTACCTGAACGGCTTTTTCCGGAAGCGGCCGGAGTATGCTGCCAAATATCTGGCGCAGGAGTTGAACCTCACCGGAGAATTGGAGACGGTCACCGTCACCGCCGACCCGGAAATGGGAAGCGTCACGGTGAATACCTCTCAGATTGACCTTTCCTCCGGCTTTTGGTCAGGCCGGTACTACACGGATTATCCCATTACCGTCACGGCGCAGGCCAAGGAAGGCTACGAATTTGTGGGATGGAAAGGAGACGCGGACACCACCGACCCCAGCCTGACCCTGTCTATGGATGGGGGACGGAACCTGGAAGCGGTGTTCGTGAAAACGCCATGATCGATCTGCACAAGGGAATCCCGGAACGGAAATTCCGCAATGAGCTGAAATATGTGTGCTCCCAGGGAGAGCTGGAGATGATCCGTTCCCGAATTCGGGTTTTGTGCCCTCCCGATCCCCACGCCGGGGCAACGGGAATCTACAATATCCGCAGTATTTACTTTGACGATCTGGATAACCGGTGCTACTACGAAAACGAGAACGGCACGGATCCCAGACAGAAGTTCCGGATTCGTATTTATAACGCTTCTGACCGCCGTATTTCCCTGGAGTGCAAGCGGAAGGAACATACCATGACGAATAAGGAAAGCTGCCGGATTTCCCGGGAGCAGTTCGACAAAATCCTGGCAGGGCAGCAGCCGGAACTGGACAGCCCTCTTCTTCGCAGATTCTGGGCTTTGCAGGCGGAAAACGGCCTTGCCCCCAAGGTCATCGTGGCCTACGAGCGCACTCCCTTTGTCTACGCTCCGGGAAATGTGCGCATCACCTTCGACCGGAACATCGGCAGCACCACGGAGTTAGACGGCTTTTTCCGGGAGAATCTGACCCTGCGGCCGGTGATGCCCATGGGCAAGCATGTGCTGGAAGTGAAATACGACGAATTTCTGCCGGATTTTCTGTACGATGTGATGAATCTGGGCAGCCTGCGGCAAAGTGCCTATTCCAAATATTATCTCTGCCGGAAGTTTACGAAATAGGGAGAAAACTATGAGTTTCAAAGATATTTTCAAGAAATCCTTTTTGAGCCAGTTCAATACTGACCTGTCCACCACCTCCATCGTGATGGCTCTGCTGATTACCGCCATCATCGCCATTTACATTTTCGCGGTCTACCGGGTGGTCTGCCGGAAGGCTTTCTATTCCCGCTCCTTTGCCATTTCTCTGCCGGTGATTGCCATGATCACCGCCTCCGTCATCATTGCCGTTCAGTCCAGCATTGTGATTTCTCTGGGCATGGTGGGCGCTCTGTCCATTGTCCGGTTCCGGACGGCGGTGAAGGATCCCATGGATTTGGCCTTCCTGTTCTGGAGCATTTCCGTGGGCATTATCTGCGGAGCGACCCTCTATGAGGTGGCGGTGGAGGCATCCATTCTGATAACGCTTGTGATGCTGGGGCTGCACTATGTGCCGAATGCCAAGCCCGCCCTGATACTTCTGGTCAACGGCACCGGTGCCGGGGTTCAGGAGGAAGTCAAGCAGGTGCTGGAGGAGAACACCAGCTGGTACAAAATCAAGTCCCGGAATGTGTCCGCTTCCGGCATGGACATGATCGTGGAGCTGAAAACCAAGCAGGAGGACACCCTGGCCCAGAAGATTCTGGCCGTCCCCGGCGTGGAGAATGCCACCCTCATGACCCATGATGGAGAAGTTACCTATTAAACGAGAGCACTCCCGAATAAAGCACCGTCATTGCGAGCCAGTGCTCACACTGGCGTGGCAATCCGCCTCTAAGCCTTCCCCTGGGAGGGGAAGGTGGCTCGAAGAGCCGGATGAGGTTGCCAGAACTCCACTTAGCCTCTGTAAAACGCATGTCACTGCGAACCAGTTCGCTTAAGTGGTGTGGCAATCCCCTCCAAGTGTCAGAGAACTACAAAAAAGCACCGAGCCCTCCTGACGAAGGCTTGGTGCTTTTCCTATGGTTCTCGGAATTACCTGGGGATTGCCACACCAGTGACATCGGTCACTGGTTCGCAATGACAGTGCTTTTTTGTATTTTTTTACTTTCCGGGCTTGAAGGAATCCTTCAGGCTCACGGAGCGGTTGAACACCAGATGCTCCGGGCTGGAATCCTTGCTGTCCGGGCAGAAGTAGCCCAGACGCATGAACTGGAAGCTCATGGGAGCCTTGGCATCCTTCAGGGAAGCCTCCACCTTGCAGCCGGTGAGCACTTCCAGAGAGCCGGGATTCAGGCAGGCCAGGAAGTCCTTGCCCGCGGCATCCGGGTCGGGATCATTGAACAGATTGTCGTACTGCCGAACCTCCGCGTCCACGGCGGTGGCGGCATCCACCCAGTGAATGGTGGCACCCTTGACCTTCCGACCGTCGGCAGGGTCGCCGCCCCGGGACTCCGGGTCATAGGTGGCCAGCACCTCGGTGACGTTGCCGTTTTCGTCGGTGACGCAGCCAGTGCACCGGATGAGGTAAGCACCCTTCAGACGGCACTCGGGGCCGTCGGGATACAGACGCTTGTACTTGGGGATGGGCTGAGCCAGGAAGTCGTCGGCCTCAATCCACAGATTCCGGGAGAAGGACACCTCCCGGGTGCTGTCCTCCGGACGGTTGGGGTTGTTCTCCACGGTGACGGTCTCGCTCTTTCCCTCAGGATAGTTGGTGATGGTCAGCTTCACGGGCTTCAGCACCGCCATGACCCGCTGGGCAGTCTCATTCAGGTCTTCCCGCAGGCAGAACTCCAGGAAGGCATAGGGAATGGTGTTGGGGCTCTTGGCAACGCCCACCCGCTCGCAGAAGTTCCGGATGGAGGCGGGGGTGTAGCCCCGGCGGCGCAGGCCGCACAGGGTGGGCATCCGGGGATCGTCCCAGCCGGAGACATAGCCGTTTTCCACCAGGGCACGGAGCTTGCGCTTGCTGAGCACCGTGTGGTCGATGCCTAGCCGGGCAAACTCGATCTGCCGGGGATGGCTGGGCACGGACACATGCTCTACCACCCAGTTGTACAGAGGCCGGTGATTCTCAAATTCCAGGGAGCACAGGGAGTGGGTGATGCCCTCCAGAGCGTCCTGAATGGGGTGGGCAAAGTCATACATGGGGTAGATGCACCACTTGTCGCCCTGCCGGTGATGGTGCATATGGCGGATCCGGTAGATTACCGGGTCACGCATATTGAAGTTGCCGGAAGCCAGGTCGATTTTCGCCCGAAGGGTATACTTGTTGTCCTCAAATTCTCCGGCCCGCATCCGGGCAAACAGGTCAAGGCTCTCCTCGATGGGCCGATCCCGGTAGGGGGAGACGGCGGGGGTGTTCAGGTCGCCCCGGTACTCCTTGAACTGCTCGGGGGTCAGCTCGCACACATAGGCCAGACCCTTTTTGATCAGCTCCACGGCGTACTCGTAGTCCTTCTCAAAATAGTCGGAGCCGAAGAAGAACCGGTCGCCCCAGTCGAAGCCCAGCCAGTGAATATCCTCCTGGATGGCCTCCACGAACTCCACGTCCTCTTTGGTGGGGTTGGTGTCGTCCATGCGCAGGTTGCACAGGCCGTTGTATTTCTCCGCGGTGCCGAAGTCGATGCACAGCGCCTTGCAGTGGCCGATGTGCAGGTAGCCGTTGGGCTCCGGCGGGAACCGGGTGTGAACGGTCTTCCCGGCAAACTGGCCGCCCGGGGCAATATCCTCATCGATGAATGCGTGGATAAAATTCTTGCTTTCTGTCATTTCCGCCATATCCGGACATCCTCTCTTCTGGTGTTTTTATAATTATGCCATTATACCCCATCCCGGCGAATTTTGCAACATTTATTCGCACCAGAAACGTCTGCGTGTTCCGCACATGTTGTGTGAAAACTGCACAGCTCTGCTCAGAATGTGAAAAATGCAAAAACAAATTAAGAATTCTTAAAATTATAGTTGTCAATTCGGCTTTCTTATATTAAAATAGACAGGACATAAGAAGAAGGAGCGTAGATGCAATGTCTGATACAAAATATCGGCGGATTCTGCTGAAGCTCAGCGGCGAAGCCCTGGGTGAGGGCGTTTCCGAGAATGTGGCGGTAGGTCTGGATTTTTCCAAGATTCACGCCGTGTGTGAAGTGATTCGTCAGTGCCATGATCTGGGTGTCCAGATCGGCCTGGTCATCGGCGGCGGCAATTTCTGGCGGGGCGTGAAGAACGGCAGCGGCAAAATGCAGCGTTCTCACGGCGATGCCATGGGTATGCTGGCTACGGTGATGAACGCCATTGCTGTGGCGGATGTGCTGGAGCAGCACGGGCTGGACGCCCGGGTGCTCAGCGCGGTGGAAATGAACAAGTTCACCGAGTACTTTACCCGGGATCGGGCAGACCGTTATCTGAACGAGGGCAAGGTGGTCATCTTCGCCGCGGGCACCGGCAATCCCTACTTCTCCACCGACACCGGCGCGGTGCTCCGGGGCGTGGAGATCGAGGCCGACGCGGTGCTCATGGCCAAGAACATCGATGCCATCTATTCCGCCGACCCCAGAACCAACCCGGACGCCGTCCGCTACAGCCACCTGACCTATGACAAGGTGCTGGCCGATCACCTGAAGGCAACCGACAGCACCGCCATGACCCTGGCCATGGACAACCATATGCCCATGGTGTGCTTCGCCCTGAATCCCCCGGAAAATATCCTTCGCGTCGTTCGCGGAGAGGAAATCGGAACCACTGTTACCATCTAAGGAGGACAAATCAATGAGCGTGGATTTTAAGGAATACGCAAGAAGAATGGACAAGACCCTGGAGCACCTGGAGGAGGACTTCGGCGCCGTCCGTGCCGGCCGTGCCAATGCCAAGGTTCTGGATCGGATCACCGTGGAATACTATGGCAGTGAAACGGCCCTGAACGGCGTGGCAACCATTTCCACTCCGGATGCCAGAACCCTGGTGATTCAGCCCTGGGATACCAAGCTGCTGAAGGATATCCAGAAGGCCATCCAGCTGTCCGATCTGGGCATCAACCCTCAGAACGACGGCAAGGTCATCCGGCTGGTATTCCCCCAGCTGACCGAGGAGCGCCGCAAGGATCTGGCTAAGCAGGTCAAGAAGTACGCCGAGGATGCCAAGGTCGCCATGCGCAATGTTCGTCGGGATGGTATGGACTATGTGAAGAAGCTGAAGAAGAACAGCGAGATCACCGAGGACGACCAGAAGAAGGCGGAGAAGGATCTGCAGGACTTGCTGGACAAGAGCATCAAGCGGGTGGACGCCGCCCTTGCCGCCAAGGAAAAGGAACTGATGTCCATCTAAAATCTCAAAGCTGAGTGTGACAAAGCCCCTTTGCACGATCCGAGTACCTGCGTCAAATCCACCCATAGCAAACCGGAGCATTTTAGAGTAGTTCCGGCGATGCGGCCGGGGGATTCGGAGGAAGCACTGGATAAACTGGCAAGAGCTGTGAGCGAGAGATTTTTCGGCCAATCAAGGCAGAAAAAGTGGAGAAATACTGGATGTATTTCCCGCTTTTTCTGATGAAGAGTGGACGGAAAAGATCCGCCCACAGCCGCAGACAATTTATTCAGTGCTTCCTAACGGGGCGGCTTTTCGGCAGCGCCCCTTAAGTCGGCTTCTTATCAATTTTCTTGCCGGGACAAGAAAATTGCCTCCGGAGGAACCGGCACCAAAAGATTTTGGAAGACGAAAAGCGATAGGAAGCCTATGGCTTGGGGAATACAGGCGTTGCCCTTTTGAGAATTTTCAACACACTGACGCGTTGGGGGTGCCCTGCACCCCCAACGAACGTATATATCTGTGATAGAAAGAGGTGCTTATTTTGGCACTTTCCGATAAGCCCACACCGCCCAGACATATCGCCATCATCATGGATGGCAACGGACGCTGGGCGAAAAAGCGGGGTCTGCCCCGCACCGCCGGACACGCCGCGGGCGCGGAGGCCTTCCGGCGAATCGCCAATTACTGCCGCACTTTGGGTGTGGAATACCTGACGGTTTACGCCTTTTCCACGGAGAACTGGAAGCGTTCCGCCGAGGAAGTGTCGGGGATTATGAAGCTTCTGCGCCGATACCTGGAGGAGGCGCTCCGGGATATGGAGAAAAACCGGGTTCGGTTCTGCTTCTTCGGCGACCTGACCAAGCTCAGTCCTGAGCTGCAAGCTCTGTGTGACCGGGCGACCCGGCAGAGTGAGGACTACGATGTGCAGGTGAACTTCTGCCTGAACTACGGCGGTCGGGACGAAATCGTCCAGGCGGCTCGGCGGTTTGCCCAGGATGTGAAGAACGGCATCCGCAAGCCCGAAGAACTCAGCGAGGAGCTGTTGTCCGATTATCTCTACTCGGCGGGAGTTCCCGACCCGGAGCTTATCATTCGCCCCTCCGGGGAAATGCGCACCAGCAATTTCCTGCTGTGGCAGTCCGCCTATTCCGAGTATGTATTTATGAATGTGCTGTGGCCAGATTTTTCTCCCGGCGATTTAGACCAGGCCATTGAAGAGTATCACCGGCGCAACCGCCGTTTTGGAGGAGTATAAAGACATATGAAAACCCGTGTCATTTCGGCGGCGGTGCTGGTACCGATTCTGTTTTTGATTGTTCTGGTGGCTCCGGTCAGTGCGGCGGCGGCAATTCTGGGTATGCTGCTCGCCATCGCCGCCTATGAGCTGCTGTACCGGACGGGACTTGTGAAGCAGCCCCGGCTTGTGATTTATTCCTCTGTCATGGCCTTTGCCATTTCCATGTGGAGCTATTTTGAGGCGGCACGAGCCTATTTTGTGCTGCTGCTCATGGCCTTCTTCATGCTGATGCTGGCGGAAATGATGCGCGATCACATTAAGGTGCGCTTTGAAACCGTGAGCATGTGCTTTGTGGGCGGCGTGATGATTCCTTATTTTCTGACGGCGCTGATTCGGATTCTGACCATGAATGTGGGAAGATATGTGATTCTGATTCCCTTTATTGTGGCATTCATGAACGATGCCGGCGCGTATTTCATCGGCCTGCGCTTTGGTAAGCACAAGCTGGCTCCGGTGGTCAGCCCCAATAAGACCATTGAGGGGGTCTTCGGCGGCCTGGGCGGAGCCATGCTGGGTATGCTGATTTATGCGCTGATTCTGGACTTTTTCCTGAAATTTGAAGTCAATTACCTGATTGCCCTGCTGTATGGCCTGTTGGGCTCTGCCGTGGGCACCTTCGGCGATTTGTGCTTTTCCATTATCAAACGGCAGACCGGTATCAAGGATTACGGCAATCTGATTCCCGGTCACGGCGGCGTGCTGGATCGGTTTGATTCCCTGTCCATGGTGGCGCCCCTCATGGAGGCACTGCTGCTGCTTCTGCCTCTGGTGAAGATGTAAGGAGACGGATATGGTCAAATGTGTCAGTATTCTCGGTTCCACCGGTTCCATCGGACGGCAGAGCCTGGATATTATCAGCCGCCTGCCCGGACTGCGGGTGGCGGCCCTTACCGCGGGCACCAGCGTAGAGCGAATGGCCGAACAGTGCCGCGCTTTCCGACCCGCCCTTGCGGTCATGGCTACGGAGGAAGCGGCAAAAGAGCTGCAAGCCAGGATTGAAGACCTTCCCATCCGGGTAAACTGGGGACAGGAGGGCCTGCTGGAAGCGGCCTCTTTGCCGGAAGCGGACTGCGTCATCACCGCCGTGGTGGGCATGGTAGGGCTGAAGCCTACCCTTGCCGCCATCCGGGCGGGCAAGCGCATCGGTCTTGCCAACAAGGAGACGCTGGTCTGCGCCGGAGAGTTGGTCATGGCGGAGGCGGAAAAATATCACGCGGAAATTGTTCCCGTGGATTCCGAGCATTCGGCCATTTTCCAGTGTCTCATGGGCTGCCATGACAAAAAGGAAATCAAGCGGCTGATTCTCACCTGCTCCGGGGGCCCCTTCTTCGGCATGACCCGGGAGCAGCTCCATTCCGTTACCAAAGCGGATGCCCTGAAGCATCCCAACTGGAAAATGGGGGCAAAAATCACCATCGACTGCGCAACCCTTATGAACAAGGGACTGGAGGTCATCGAGGCCATGCGGCTGTACCGGGTGCCCCTGGAGCAGGTGGATGTGGTGATTCACCGGCAGAGCGTGGTGCATTCCATGGTGGAATTCACCGACGGGGCTGTTATGGCCCAGATGGGCACTCCGGATATGCGTCTTCCCATTCAGCTGGCTCTGACCTATCCGGAGCGGATTCCCTCTCCGGTGGAACCGCTGGATCTTCTCACCTGCGGCAGCCTGACCTTCCAGAAGCCGGACATGGAGAATTTTCCCTGCCTTCGGCTGGCTCGGGACTGCGCCAGGCTGGGGGGCACCGCCTGTCCTGCCATGAACGGCGCCAACGAGGAGGCGGTTGCCATGTTCCTCCGGGATGAGATCGGTTTTTATGACATCTACCGGCTGGTATCCCAGGCAGTGGAGAAAACCCCCTTCCTGGAAAATCCCACTCTGGAAGAAATTCTGGAGGCAGACCGGCTGGCTCGGGATGTTGTGCGTACCCTTTCCCAAAACTAAGCGAGGCAATCTATGAGCGTTCTTTTTGCGATTCTCCTGTTCAGTATGCTGATTTTTGTCCATGAGCTGGGGCATTTCCTGACAGCCAAGCTGTCCGGCGTCCAGGTGAACGAGTTTTCTATGTTCATGGGCCCGACTCTGTGGTCGAAAAAAATCGGCGAAACCCTGTATTCGATTCGTCTGATTCCCATCGGCGGCTATTGCGCCATGGAGGGTGATGACGAGGACAGCGATAACCCCCGTTCCTTCGGCCGTGCGGCCTGGTGGAAGCGGATTCTCATTTTAGCGGCCGGGGCTGCCATGAATTTCCTTGTGGGCGTGCTGCTGATGGTCATCATCTATCTGCCGGCCAAGCAGGCGGTAGTGCCGGTGATCAGCGGCTTTGAAAGCTTTTCCACCGTCAATGGAGCGGATGGCCTTCAGGTGGGGGACAAAATCCTGGAGCTGGACGGGGAGAAAATCTATGTCCAGTCCGATTTTTCCATGCTGCTGAGGCTGAATCCCGGGGAAATCCACGATCTGGTGGTTCTGCGGGACGGCCAGAAGGTGGCGCTGAAGGACTTCCGGATGGAAACCCATACCGTCACCGACGACAGCGGAGTTACCCGGCAGCTTTACGGCATGAACTTCACGGTGGAATCCCTGAACCTACCCGGAAAGCTGCAATACGCCTGGAATCAGAGCCTGGATACCGTCCGGCTTGTCCGGCTGAGCCTGCAAATGCTCCTTTCCGGCAAGGCGGGCATTGGGGATATGACCGGCCCTGTGGGCATCGTTCAGCAGATGGCGGTGGTGGCGGATGAGTCCGCCTCCCGGCTGGATGCCCTGATGAATATGCTGTATTTCGGCGGCTTTATTGCCATCAACCTGGCGGTGATGAACCTGCTGCCCATTCCGGCTCTGGACGGGGGACGAATCGTGGGTGTGGTCATTACCACCGCCGTGGAGGCCGTCACCCGGAAGAAAATCAACCCCAAGTACGAGGGCTACCTCCACGGCGCAGGCATGATTCTGCTCATGGCGCTGATGGCGGTTATCATGTTCAAGGATATTTTCATGTTATTCAGAGGATAATGCTATGACAAGACAGATTTTAGTCGGCGGTGTGCCCATCGGCGGCGGTGCCCCGGTGGTCATCCAGTCCATGCTCAACACAAAAACCACGGATGTGGAGGGAAGCCTCCGGCAGATTCGCGCTCTGGCGGCGGCAGGCTGCCAGGTTGCCCGGCTGGCAGTGCCAAATCGGGAGGCTGCCAGAGGCTTTGCGGAGATCTGCAAGGAAAGCCCCCTGCCTCTGGTTGCGGACATTCACTTTGACTATCAGCTGGCCATCGCCGCCGCCGAGGGCGGCGCCAGCAAAATCCGCATCAACCCCGGCAACATCGGCGGGGAGGATCGGGTGAAGGCGGTGGTGGAGGTGTGCAAGGACAAGCACATCCCCATCCGCATCGGTGTCAACGGCGGCAGTCTGGATAAACGGCTGCTGGAAAAGTACGGCCATCCTACGGCGGAGGCTCTGGTGGAAAGCGCCTTCGAGCACCTGGAGCTGCTGGAAAAGCAGGGTTTCTATGACACCTGCGTGTCCATGAAGTCCTCCACCGTGCCCACCATGGTGGCGGCGGCTCGGCTGTTCCGCAGCAAATGCGATTACCCGCTGCACATCGGCGTAACGGAGACGGGGCCTGTGAAGCAGGGGCTCATCAAGTCTGCCATGGGCATCGGCGCGCTGCTGCTGGACGGCATCGGCGACACCATCCGGGTGAGCCTGACCGACGACCCGGTGCAGGAGGTCTACGCCGCCAAGGATATCCTCAAGGCGGCGGGGCTGCGCAAGGAGGGCGTGAACATCGTTTCCTGTCCTACCTGCGGCAGAACCCGTATCGATCTGATCGGTCTTGTGAACCGGGTGGACGAGGCTCTGCGGGACTGCAAAAAGCCCATCACCGTGGCGGTCATGGGCTGCGTGGTCAACGGCCCCGGGGAAGCCCGGGAAGCGGACATCGGCATTGCCGGCGGAGACGGCTGGGGGATGCTCTTCGAGCATGGACAGCAGGTGGAAAAGCTTCCCTATGAGGAGCTGCTGCCCGCCCTGCTCAGGCGCATCGAAGCAATGTAATTTGTTGATTTATGGAACAAAAGGTTTACTTATTTCAAATGTTTCCGGATTATGAGCCGCCTGAGGCACTGATGCCAGTGCTTTCTCAGGCGGCTATCGCCGCTGCGGACATTTCCGCCGAGGAGCGGAGCGTTCATGTGGTGCTCCATTCGGAAAGCTATATTCCCCAGCGGCTCCTTGACCAGGCGGCCAAGGAAATTTCCGGGCTCTACGGCCTGCGCCGGATGAACCTGACGGCCACCCATCCGGCCTCGGAATTGCAGAAAATCGAGCCGGAGGAGCTGCGGGACCTGTTTGTCATGCACGATTCCATGGCGCGAGGCTCCCTTGCCGGGGCAAAATGGGAATGGTCAGGGGAGAGCCTGACCATCCGTCTGGCTGCCAACGGCAAGGCGGCGCTGATGGAGCATGTCCCGGCGGTGCAGCAGAATCTCCGGGAGCGGTTTGCCGCACCGGTGACCATTGCCATTGAAACCGGTAACGAGTTGGAGGGCAAGGCTCTCATTGACGCCATGCAGACCCTCCGGGAGGAGACCATCCGCAAAATGCCTGCCGCCATGGCCTGCCCGGAAAAGCGGGAGGAAAAGGCGCAGACCCAGAGCGAGGCCTTCTACGGAAAGCCCTTCCGGGGAAACGCCGTGCCCATGAAGGATCTGACCATGGACATGGGCACGGTGATCGTGGAGGGTCGGGTCTTCAACGTGGAGCACAAGGAGCTGAAAAAACGCAACGCCTATGTGGTGAAATTCGACATGACGGACAACACCAACTCCGTGCGCATCAGCCGCTTCATGGAGGCGAACGAGGCCAAGCCCATTCTGGAAAACGTGGCGGTAGGCGCGGTGCTTCGGGTGCAGGGTCGGCTGATCGAGGATCGGTTCGAGAACGAAATGGTGCTCAAGCCCTATGCCATGCAGCCCGGCTCCATGCCCAAGCGGCAGGACAAGGCGGTGGGGGGCAAGCGGGTGGAGCTCCACCTGCATACCACCATGTCCAATATGGACGCTCTGACCCCAACGGACGCTGCCATCAAGCAGGCGGCAGCCTGGGGACACCGAGCCATTGCCATCACCGACCACGGTTGCTGCCAGTCCTTCACCGACGCCTTGCACTGCGTGGAGGGGAAAAAGCCGCCGAAGGTGGCGGGCACGGACGAGACGATCAAAATCCTCTACGGCTGTGAAGGATATTATGTCAACGACGTGGACGACCGAATCGTGGTGCACGGTGACCAGGACATGGATTTCCACCAGGAATTCGTGGCCTTCGATCTGGAAACCACCGGCCTTTCTTCCCGGGACGACCGGATCATTGAGATCGGCGCGGTGATTTTGAAGGACGGCCAGGAAATCGACCGGTTCCAGACCTTCGTGGACCCGGAGCGGCAGCTGGAACGGAAAATCGTGGAGCTGACGGGTATCACTGATGAAATGCTCCAGGGCGCCCCGAAAATTCAGGAAATTCTCCCCAAATTCCTGGAATTCGTGGGAGATCGGGTGCTGGTTGCCCACAATTCCGACTTCGACACCGGCTTCATCCGGGCGGAATGCCAGCGGCAGGGTTTGCCTTACCGCTACACCGCCGCGGACACCCTGATTCTGTCCCAGAACCTGTTGCAGCACCTGAGCAAATTCAAGCTGGATATCGTGTCCAACGCCCTGAACCTGCCGGACTTCAATCACCACCGGGCAGGGGACGACGCCATGACCTGCGGCCTCATCATGACGAAGCTCATGGCAATGCTGGAGGAAGAGCACGATATCCACACTCTGCAAACCATCAATCCCGCTATGGTGAAGCTGCGCTCCGGCGGCCGGATCACCGACCGGCAGGCTCGACATATCATCCTCTTTGCCAAGAATCAGGTGGGTCTGCGGAACCTGTATCACCTGATCTCCAATTCCAATCTGAAGCACTTCCGCCGGGTGCCCCGGATTCCCAAGTCGGAGCTTCTGGAAATGCGGGAGGGGCTGATTATCGGCTCTGCCTGTGAAGCCGGCGAATTGTTCCAGGCCATTCTCGACCGGAAGAGCCACGATGAACTCAAGCGCATCGCCTCCTTCTACGATTTCCTGGAGGTGCAGCCCCTGGCCAACAACCGGTTCATGCTGGATAACGAAAAGTATGAGGCGAAAACCGACGAGGATCTTCAGGCCTATAACCGGAAAATCGTCCAATTGGGCGAGGAACTGGGGAAAATGGTGGTGGCCACCGGCGACGTCCACTTCCTGAATCCGGAGGACGAGGTATTCCGGCATATTTTGCTGGCTACCAAGGGCTTTGCCGACGCGGACAAGCCCATGCCCCTGTACTTCCGCACCACCGATGATATGCTGGCGGAATTCTCCTATCTGGGGGAGGAAAAGGCCTACGAGATTGTGGTGGAGAACCCCAACAAAATCGCCGACATGTGTGAGACCATGCGGCCTGTGCCCCACAACCTGTTCGCCCCGAAAATCGAGAACTCCGTGGAGGATCTGAAAAGTCTGGTTTACGGAAAGTTCCGTCGGCTTTACGGAGACAATCCGCCGGAGGTTTTCGCCAAGCGTGTGGAGACGGAGCTCCACGACATCATCTCCTGTCACTACGACGTGATTTACATGTCCGCCCAGAAGCTGGTGCAGAACTCTCTGGAAAACGGCTATCTGGTTGGCTCCCGAGGTTCCGTTGGTTCCTCCATCGTGGCCTACATGTCCGGCATCACCGAGGTCAACTCCTTCCAGCCCCACTACCGCTGCCCGAATCCGGAATGCAAGTATACGGAGCTGAAGGTGCCTGAGGGCTTCAACTGCGGTGCCGACCTTCCGGACGCAGTGTGCCCGAAATGCGGCGCGAAAATGGAGAAGGACGGCTTCAACATCCCCTTCGAGACCTTCCTGGGCTTCGGCGGCGACAAGGTGCCGGATATTGACCTGAACTTCTCCGGCGAGTACCAGTCCAAGGCTCACGCCTACTGTATCTCCATGTTTGGTTCCTCTCATGTGTTCCGGGCGGGCACCATCGGCACCGTGGCGGAGAAGACCGCCTTCGGATATGTAAAAAAGTATCTGTCCGAGCGGGGCAAAACCGCCTCCCGGGCAGAGGAAGCAAGGCTTGCTACCGGCTGCGTGGGCGTGCGCCGAACCACCGGCCAGCACCCCGGCGGCCTGGTGGTCATCCCCCAGGAGAACGAAATCTGGGATTTTTGCCCGGTGCAGCACCCGGCGGACGACCCCAATTCCGACCAGATTACCACCCATTTTGAATACCATTCCATGGAGGAAAACCTGCTGAAGCTGGACATGCTGGGCCACGATGACCCCACCATGATCCGGATGATGGAGGACATGACCGGGGTGGACGCCAAAACCATTCCTCTGGACGACAAGGATACCATGTCCATTTTCACCTCCTCCAAGGTGCTGGGCTATGAGGACGACCCCATTCTGGGCCCCACCGGGGCAGTGGCCATTCCGGAGTTCAATACCCGCTTCACCCGGGGAATGCTTATGGACACCATGCCCACCCGGTTCGATACCCTGGTGCGGCTTTCCGGCTTCTCCCACGGCACAGACGTGTGGCTGGGCAACGCCAAGGATCTGATTACCTCCAAAACAGCAACCGTTGACTCGACAATCGGCTGCCGTGACGACATCATGATCTACCTGATTTCCTGCGGAATGCCGGAAAAGCGTTCCTTCAAAATTATGGAGGCTGTCCGAAAGGGCAGGGGACTGCCGGACGGAGCGGAGGAAGAAATGGTGGCCGCCGGCGTGCCAGACTGGTACATCGGCTCCTGCAAGAAGATCAAGTACCTGTTCCCCAAGGCTCACGCCGTGGCCTACGTCATGATGGCCTTCCGGATTGCCTGGTTCAAGGTACATCACCCCCTGCCTTTCTACGCGGCTTATTTCTATCGCAGAAGCCAGAAGGGCGGCTTTGACGCGGTGATGATGACCGGTGGCAAGGAGGCGGTGATGGCAAACATCCAGGCCATCGACAGCAACGAGGAGGCCACCGCCAAGGACGAGGATCTGCTGACCACTCTGGAGGTCGTGTACGAATTTTACCTGCGGGGCTTCAGCTTTGCCCCCATCAGCATTTACGACAGCCATGCCATTAAGTTCCTCATCAAGGACGGAAAAATTCTGCCGCCCTTCGTGGCTATCTCGGGTCTGGGCGAAAGCGCGGCCTGGGATCTGATGGAGGGCAGAAAGGGCAAAACCTTCCTGTCCATTGAGGAAGTGGCCGCCGCCTGTCCCAAGGTATCCAAGACCCATATGCAGATGCTGAAAGATGCCGGCGCCTTCGGCGATTTGCCGGATACCAGCCAGGTCAGCTTCTTCTGACGCAGAAAGGCCTCGGTGCGAATTGCACCGAGGCCTTTTCCTATGTCAGAGCAGACCCTAATAGGAGAAATTATTCCGAAATAGCAGTCCTGGCAATCCGAAACATTCCCCTGCGCTTCCGGCGATGCGGCCGGGGGATACTTAAGGGGGCGGCTTTTCGGCAGCGCCCCTTAAGTCGGCTTCTTATCAATTTTCTTGCCGGGACAAGAAAATTGCCTCCGGAGGATCCAACTCCGAAACATTTATAGAGAGTAGGAATATACGCATAGGACTTCGTCTCGGGACGATGAGGGCATCGTCCCCTACAAATTTCACGGAGTAATCAAAAGGCGCAGGTGCGGAGTGCACCTGCGCCTAATTTATGTAGTTCAGCCGTAGCAGAAAATATGTCCGCCGATTTTGCCCCAGATTCTTCCGTTTTCCGGGTAGGTAGCGAAGTAATACACATTCATCGGCAAGATATTCGGCCCGGTCAGAGCGTCGTCTATGGCGTCGTACTGAGCCTGCCAGGCATCCGCGTCCTTCAGGAAGGGCGTGGTTCGGAACTGCCCCTCGCCGTAGATCACATCGTGAATGGAATTGCCGAACTTGCCGGACACCAGCCGGTTGAGGATGATCTCGGCAATGGCTTGCTGACCCTCCTTGGACTCACCCCGAGCTTCCAGCCAGATGATTTTCGCCATCAGCTGCTGCTCGTCCCAGGTCAGTTCCACATCGGGATACCGGGGCTCACAGTCGGGCTTCTCCTCGGTGTAGATGAAGGGCTCCTCGGGCATTTCGCTGACATCAAAGTACCAGCCGCCGTTATAGCCAAGAAGCAGATCCTTTTCCTCGAAGCCTTCCTCAAAGCCCCGTTTCAGATCCCATTTTTCGTAGTTGGGAGCGTAGGAGTCGGCTACCATGTATTTTCCGTCCTTGGTCACGCCGTTCAGGACGATGAAATGCTGGGTCTCCGTGAAGATGGACAGGTGATTCATCAGAAGAATGGCGATGTTGCCCTCCTTCATGGCGGAGAAAATCTGACGGATGTTATCCGCCTTATGGATGGGCAGCTGCATCTGCTTGGCACCGTATTCCATACGCTGGACGTTATTTTCGCCGTAGCCGCCGAAGTAGCCCGCCAGCTCATCGGGCAGATAGGTGTGGCCGGTGAGGTAGGTGGCAACCATGGCCAGGGAGGTAATTCCGCAGCCGCTGGTGGCGACGGTGCCGGAGCCGAACCGCTTGTTGGGGTAGTCCAGCTGGTTATAGAGGGGAAAGCCGTTGACCTTTTTGACCTTCGTGGGCGCAGAGGAGGAAGGTTCCGTTTCCTCCGGCTGGGGACTCTCCGTCGCCTCCGTGGGGGAGGTGGTGGCCTCCGGCTCCGTAGCGGCGGTGGTTTCCGTGGCCTGTGTGGTTTCCTCCGTAGGGTCTGTGACGGTGGGGTCTACAGTTTCCTGAATGTCGGTTTCCGCGGATGGGTCAATGTCGTCGTCCGCATGGACGGGGATCAGGCATCCGCACAGAAGGGAAAATACGCACATCAGCGCAAGTATCTTTTTGCAAAAGGACATTTCCGTATGATTCCACCTTTCCGTGCCGGGACGCACTGCCAAAATGAACGAGTACAGTATAACACAAATTCTTGCGGTTGGCTATCCCTAATTTCTTAAATTTTCACATCAATTTCTTAAATTTTACCGGGGTGGGAGCCATTGTGAGGGGGTGGGAAACGATTAAGCGCCCATGTGGGTGCATATTTCACATGGGAATTTCCGAATTACAGCGCCATTGCGTATCATGGAAGTGACACGCCCCGCCGCCAAGTCCTACCCCTTGGGAACAAAAAAATAGCCATCCCAAAGGATGACTATTTTTTGGCGACCCGGAACGGACTCGAACCGTCGACCTCCAGCGTGACAGGCTGGCGTGCTAACCGACTGCACCACCGGGCCAGAACAGGAAAGATTATAGCATGGATTACCGGATTTGTAAAGGGGTTTTTCGCTTTTTTCTTTTCCTTAGTCTGCGGCATCTGTCTGCCGCAGACCCATTCGCTCGTGGCTCTGGTAATGCTGACGCTTGTTTTCGTACATGTGCCGATCCATATCCGCCAGGAATTCCTCCGGGGTCATCCGTGCCGGGTCAAAGCAGCTGCAGCCCATGGCAAAGGACAGGGTAAAGGGCTCCTGTTTGCTTTCGTTCCAAGACGCCACATTCTGCTCTACCTGGCGAACCAGGGCGAGGATAGAGGCAGGCTCCGCCGACCGCAGGAGCAGTACAAACTCATCCCCGGCGTACCGGACGGCCAAGGATTCCGCGGAAATGGATTGGGACAGAATCCGGGCGATGTGCCGGACGGCCTGATCACCGGCGGCATGGCCGTAGGCATCGTTGATGTGCTTGAAGTCGTTCACGTCGATCATGATGCCGTAAACACCGGCGGTCTGATCCCGGGCAATCCGTTCCAGCACCCGCTCCAGATATCGGCGGTTGTAGAGCATGGACAGGGAATCGGTGTAGAAATTCAGGAATTGGGTCTGCTGGTAAATATGAACCATGGCAATGGCTACGCTGGTCCAGCCCAGGGTAATGCCATAGCACATGCCCTGAATCACCGTGCCGACAATGCAGGGGCCTACAAAGGTCAGGGGGGACATGGTACGCAGGTGCAGACCGCTTTTCCTGGAAATATCGTTCAGGCACAGCGTGTAGAAATAGTCGAAGAATACCACCAGGTAGGGCACCACAATCAGCCTGCCCCGCTGGTATACGTTTTCAGGGGAAACGGTAAAGAAAATGCCGTTTTTCAGGTTGACCAGACACAGAATGTACATCAGAAGCAGGGTAGGAAGGAGCCGAAAGGTGGTTTTCCGCACCCGCTGGAGGTTGTTGAAGATGCGAAACTCCGTAAACAGGCACCACAGATAGCCCAGGGTGGAGGAGCTGAGAAAGCACAGGGTGTTCAGAAGGATATTGAGAGCCCGGCTTCCGGGGAATCGAGTACCGTCTATCAGAAAGCTCATTGCCTCCGATGTAAGCCCCAGAATGGTCAGCAGAATCATGGCGGTGAACAGACGCTCCCAGTGAAAATGCGCTTCCTGACCCGCCGCACGGGTGAACAGGAGCCGCAGCAGCAGAAAAACGCCGATGCCGTTGACGATCAGAACCTCGCCCATATTTACCATGCTTGGCTTCTCCTTTCAGCGCATTTTTTTTCATTATAGCAAAGGAAACTGGGAATGTAAATACCTTATTATTATAACAGATGCCGAAAAAATAAGAATTTTATTATGATATTGTGGTAATTTTGAAAAAGGTCTTTACATATGGAGAATAATCCTGTATAGTATCAGGTGAACAGAGTAGGAGACCTCGCGTTAAGTGCCACCGGGACGGGGAGTTGCCCGGAGGACGAAGGATACGCATTCCACGATGGGGTCGCCGCACCCGCTGTTGCATATGGGATATTCTCCTTGATTGCAGCAACGATACTCGGTCGGGCGGAGGGTTCGGCTGAGGGACTTGAGGAAGCTCTGATTTGGCGTTTCCTCTGTGTGCCCTTTCGCTGCTGCCTTTCCCCACGAGTGACCTGAAGTCTGTACAGCTCCCTGACGCAAAGGCGTCGGGGAGCTTTTTTGCGGCATTGCCGCCTGGCTTTCGGGTTGTTTGGGGGCAGCAGCCGGTTTACCCGCCGCAACAATAAAAGGAGGAATTTTCCATGAACAACCCAACCACAGCAACTGCCCCGGCTTCCAAGCGTACCATGACCACCAAGGCCCTGGCCTACTGCGCCCTGCTTGCCGCCCTGAGTGTGGTGCTGGCGCGGCTCATCATCCCCATGCCCAATGTGACCACCCGGTTCTCCATTGAGGCGGTGCCCATTTACCTGGCCGGTATGCTCTTCGGCCCCATGGCGGGAGCCTTAGTGGGTTTCAGCTCCGATCTGGTGGGCTGCCTGTTCTCCGGCTACGGCTACAACCCCCTGTTCTGCCTGCCGCCCATTCTGTATGGTGTCTTCGGCGGTCTGCTGCGCCGGTGGCTGATGGGAAAGCCCGGCCTGCCCCGGCTGGCGATGAGCTTCCTGCCCCCGGTGGTTCTGGGCTCCATCCTGTGGCAGAGCGCGGCTCTTTCCTATGTGTATAACAGCAAGGGCAGCTTCCAGGCAAGCCTGGTGTATTTCCTCAGCACCCGTACCGTCCAGTTCGCCGTGACCCTGGTGCTGGATGTGCTGATTATTTACCTGCTGATGAAGAGCAGAGTGTTTGACCGAATGGGTCTGTGGCAGACCCCTGAGAAGGATAAGTAATTGAGATAAGCGGCACCATGCGATTGCGTGGTGCCGCCTGCTGAAAGGAAGAAGCCGATATGAACGCCGAGCAAGCCATTGCCTACATCCATTCCGTCTGCTGGAAGGGCAGCATCCCCGGACTGGGTCGAACCCAGGAGCTTCTGGAGAAAATGGGAAATCCGGAGAAAAAGCTGAAATTCGTCCACATTGCCGGTACCAACGGCAAGGGAAGCACCGCCGCCATGACCGCCTCCATTTTGAGCAAGGCGGGCTATCGGACGGGACTGTACACCTCTCCCTATATCTACCGCTTCCACGAGCGGATTCAGGTGGACGGGGTGGAGATTTCCGATGAGGATCTGACGGAAATCACGGAATATGTCAAGCCCTTGGCTGACTCCATGGCCCAGTCTCCCACGGAATTCGAGCTGGTCTGCTGCATCGCCTTCGAGTATTTTTATCGGAAGAAATGCGAGATTGTGGTGCTGGAAGTGGGCATGGGCGGCGCCTGGGACGCCACCAACGTCATCGAGGTGCCCGAGGTGGCGGTGATTACCAACATCGGCCTGGATCACACCGAGTATCTTGGGGACACCGTGGAGAAAATCGCGGAAACCAAGTCCGGCATTTTCAAGCCTCACGGCCATGGGGTGGTCTATCGGAGCACCCCTTCCGTGGAGGCGGTGTATGAGCGGGTCTGCGCCGAACGGGACGTGTCCCTTCGGAAGGCGGATTTTGACGGCCTGGTTCTGAAAGCCCATACCCTGGAGGGGCAGGTTTTCGACTGCGGCAGCCGGAAGAACCTGGTGCTGCCGCTGCTGGGCGATCATCAGCTCCACAACGCTTCCGTGGTGCTGTCCATTGCGGACACCCTGATCGGGGAGGGCTGGAAGATTTCCGAGCAGAATATCTACGACGGCATCCGGGACGTGCGCTGGCCGGGACGGTTCGACATCGTCTGCCGGAAGCCGCTCTTCATCATCGACGGCGGTCATAATCCCCAGTGTATCGAGGCGCTGGTCAAGAACATCCGGGACTACCTGGCAGGGAAGAAGGTCGTTGCCCTCACCGGTGTGCTGGCGGACAAGGACTACGCGGATATGTACAAGCCCGTGATGCCCCTGGTTGACCGGTTTGTCTGCATCACCCCGCCTAACCCCAGAAAGCTGGAGGCAGAGCAGCTTGCCCGGTATCTTCGTCAGGCCGGGGCTCAGGCCCAGGCCAGCGAGAGTATTCTGGACGGCGTGAAGCAGGCCATGGATTTGGCAGGGAAAGACGGCGTGGTGCTGTGCTTCGGTTCCCTCTATTCTATCGGCGGCATCCGGGATGCTCTGAAAGACCTTGGTGTCATCTAATAAAATAGTGAAAGGCCGCGCT
>UQXG01000007.1 GCA_900544945.1 uncultured Eubacteriales bacterium
TGCCCTTCAGGCAATTAAAATCTTTTTTAAAGATTTTAATTGGAGTTCAGTATTATTCACAGCAGGCAGCTTTGACAATCTCCCAGAGGGAGGTCTCATCGGGATAAAACTCATAGTACTTTTCCCCCAGGAGCAGTTCGCCGTCGGCATAGCGGATGGGCGAAACCGTGCCCTTGTCCAGCCGGGTCACCAGGTCGGACAGCTGCTGAGCGGTCATATCGGACTGCAAAAAATCGCCGAGTTTTTCCAGCAGCTTCATGGTAAATTCCGAATCCGTGTTGATGGCCGCCCGGGCGCAGGCCTGGAAGCTGTCCATATAGGCTCGCTGACGCTTCATCCGCGCCAGGTTCGTATCGTTTTCCAGCACCATCCGGGCACGGACGAATTTTTCCGCCTGGCTGCCGGTGAGCCGGATGGTCTGCCCCGCCTGGAAGGCCGGGTCCACCGCCGTCAGATCCTCCTCAATGGTCACGGGAACCCCTCCGACCAGGTCGTTCAGAGGCCCCACCGCGGTCATGGGAATCTGGATATAATTGTCAATGGGCAGGTCAAAGAGCAGAGCCGACACTGCGTCCGCGGTATTTTTGCAGCTTTTTCTGCCGCCGTCGCCGTAGTTGAAGGCCAGGCACAGCTGCTTGACCTCGGTGCCGCCGTAGTCTCCCAGCACGTCCAGCCAGGGAACCTCGGTCATGGTGTCCCGGTTCAGCTGAATCAGCTGAGCCGTGTTCGCGTCCTGGTCAATGGCCAGCAGCATGAGAAAATCCGCCTGGTTGTGGTTATAGAACCGCTTGACCCCCTCGGTCTGCTCCTCGTATTTTTCCAAAGTGTCCGTGCCGATGAGCAGCACGGTCTGCAAGTGTGCCTTCAGGGGATATTCCTGACCCTGATAGGTCAGGGTCTTTGTCTTCACGGCGGCATTTTGGGCTGTGCCCGCGTTTTCGATGGGTGCTTCCTGGGTCTTCCCATGGACAAACAGCGCCCCCAGCAGCAGCGCCCCTAACAAAGCCGCGCACAGCAGCAACAGAATTCCTTTTTTCATACCAGTTCTCCTTCCAGTCCCAGAAGCTCCAGCGCATTTTCCTGGAGCCTCCGGAATTCCGCCTCGGCTCCCGCCCCACGAATCACCCGGCGCACCGGCCCCAGATTGGGTGCCCGGTCGAACAGATTGTGGCAGTCTGAGCCAAGCAGATGGATTTTTCCTTTTTTCAAGTTGCGGATAGCGGCCTTCTGCCGCTTTTCGTCCAGAAAATAGCTGCCGTTGACCTGCACCAGCAGTCCCCGTTCCAGTACCCGGTCGATGAGCCGGTCATCCCCCAGCATTCTCATATACCTGTCCACATGGGCGACCACAGGCTTTCTGCCAAAATTCTCCCCCAGGCAGACGATTTCATCCAGCATATCGTCCGACCAGGGAGCCATCGGCGGCTCAATCAGAGTGGCTCGCCCGGCAATGGACAGCTCCGCCACCTCCCGCGCCTGGCTGATGCCCGGAAAGTACAGCACCTCCGCTCCGGGGATCATCCGGGGATACACCTCGGTGCTGCAAAGCATGGCCTCCTGAAGGGCTTGAAGCCGCCGATTTCTGCGCAGGAGAAAGGTCCTGGGATCCTCCCGGTCGGCGTAAAAATGAGAGGTGCTCACCACCGCGTCCACTCCCTGCTGAAAGCACAGGCTCAGCATTTCCAGGCTCTCCCGGAGGCTTTTGGGCCCGTCGTCCATTTTGGGCAGCACATGGCTATGGAAATCAATCATGGATGACCCTCCTTGCCGCAATTCCGGTCTGCTCTGCGGTTCGTTACCGCAAAGCGAAATCTATCGGTAACAAAGATATCACAGAAATTGTCACTTTGCAAGCAGAATCTGGCTTCGCCGCCAAAGCAGAAAGCGAGCCAGTCCTTTCGGACCGGCCCGCTTTGGGATGGATTGGATTACTTGGTGAAAATAGCCACAGGGCCTTCCACCAGGCCGTAGATGGAAACGGTGCCGTCCGCGTTGATCGCAGACTTCAGCTCCACCCACTTGCCGTCCAGGTACTGCTTCACGACCAGCTCGGTGATCCCCTTGAGTTCCACGGTCACATCTACAGGGCTCTTATCACCCACGATGTGGCACCAGAAGAAATACTGGGTCTTCATACCGGCAGGAGCGGCATCCTTCAGGGAAGCCTGCGCCTCAGCAAAGATCGCCTGGGACTCCTTGGACAGCTTCTCAGCATCCTCGGTGGCAACCAGCTCAACGTAGCCCTTGCTCTCGTCCGTCAGTTTGGGAAGATCGGCAGTAGCCGTAGAGCTGGTCTTATCACCTACAGGGCTGGAAACTGCGTAAGCAGGAACCGCCATGCCGATGACAAGAACCACGGCCAGAAGCATTACAAGTGCCTTCTTCATAATACATTCCTCCTTTCCCTGAGATTTGTATTCGACTGCCGGAAGGCAGGGAATGCCATGAATGATTGAAAAAGCCCAAGGGGCTTTTTCGACAGCTTTTGCAGCCTGAGACGTATTTTGTACTGTCTGATTACTGCTTCTTGTTTTCGTACCGGTAGCCGTAGCCATAGCGGCTGCCGTACTGATAGTGCTTGGAGGCGCCCTCCACGCAGCCGTTCATCACGAAGCCCAGCACGTTGGCCTTCGCGTAGCGCAGCTGCTCCATGCACTCGTCCAGCACATACCGGGGGCAGTGGCCTTCCCGCAGGACAACCAGCATACCGTCCACATACCGGGACACGTTCACCGCGTCCACCACCGCGTTGACCGGCGGCAGATCCAGCACCACATAGTCAAAGGCGCTGGCGGCGGCATCCAGCAGCTTCTGGAACCGGCCGGAGTTCAGCTTTTCCACCGGGTCTTCGGGGATGGTGCCTCCGGGAATCAGATCAAAGAAGGTCTTATCCGTGGAGCTGGTATAGCGGGAGACGGTGTCATTGAGGGCGATGCCTCCGTCCAACACATCCGCCAGACCCGGCGACATCTTCACGCCCGCAATATCGTGAATGGCGGGACGGCGCATATCACAGTCGACGAGCAGAACGGTTTTGCCCAGCTCCGCCAGGGTATAGGCCAGATTCACGGACACGGTGCTCTTTCCCTCGGAGGGCTGGGCACTGGTGATGCCGATGATCTGTCCCTTTTTGTCCGTCTTGTCCCCCAGGCTGATGAGCACGTTGGTGCGCAGACGCTTGAAGGCCTCCCGGCCGGAATAGGTCAGAAATTCGCAGACCTTGCCGGTACGGTTGGGATTTTTCTTATCCGCCGCGGGGGGATTAAGCACCTTGTTTTCTGCCATTGTCCGCGCCTCCCTTCTGTTTGCTCTTTACAGGGCCGTAATAATCGGAATAATAGCCGTTCTTCTTGTCGGACTGGCGCATATCCGGAATCATGCTCAGAACCTGGATGTCCGGATACATTTCCTTCAAATCGTCGGCGCACTGGATCATTTCCTTGCTCTTATCGTTGAGCAGGAAGTTAACCACCACCACCGCGGCCGCCAGGAAGCCGCCGATCAGAATTCCCATAGCGGTGTTCTTCACGAGACTGGGGCCGGCGCGGTGGGCAGGGATAATGGCGTAGTCCACGATGCGCACGGAGCTGCCGTCCACGATCTCCGCAATCCGGTCAGGCAGAAGCTTGGCAATGGTATTGGCAATCAGCTCCGCCTCGGCGGGGTCGGTGCTGGTGACGGTGATCTCAAAGGCGCCGGTATTGCTGACGCCCTGGGCCGTCACCATCTCCCCCAGCTCCGTGGGGGTATAGCTGAGGTTTGCCTCCTTGATCACGTCCTCCATGGTGGTTCTGGATTCCAGAATGTAAATGTACACGCTGACCAGAGAATTGGAGGCGGACAGCTCAGAAGTAGAAATGGAGAAGCTGGTCTGTCCTAGGCTGAAGGAGCTGTTGTTGACGTACATGGAGGCTGTGGCCTGGTAGGTGGGCTCCATCACAAAGGCGGAAACGCCGAAGGCCGCGGAGCCCAGCAGCACGGCAACCAGGGCAATGATCAGGATGTTTTTCCAAATCGCCTTGGCAAGCTCCAGAAGGTCAATGGTATCTTCTTCTGTATACTGCATAGTAAATCCTCTTTCCTTTCCGGATATCAGTTGGCGTTGATGAGCTTGGTGAAGTAATCCGGATCTTCCTTCAACAGCTCCTGGGTGGACTTTTCCAGCCCCAGTTCCTGACGAACCTCCTCAAAGTAGCCCAGCCGATCCATCCGCTCGTAAACCAGCTTTCCGATGAGCCGATAGGCCGCGCCGTTCAGGTCCGCGCCGGAGGCATTGCTGCGGAAGATGGAGGGCACCTTGCCCTGCTGAATCAGCTGCTTGTCCTCTCGGCTTAGGGACAGCTTGGCATCGGCCGCGCCGTCCACCATCAGATACTTGCGCACGTTGATGTAGTGGCTGCCGAAGGCCTGGAGCATGGCGGAATCCAGGGTGTCCAGGGTGTTGCTGTCGGCATTGGTCCAGGAGCCCCGGAGGGTACAGGGGCCCAGCACCAGATAGCGGTCGGTGTTCACGTTCTGCCGGGCAAGCAGGGTCTTGGTGTCCTCCACCAGCTTGGAGGAGCTGGTATACTCGCCGTAGGTGCCCAGCCAGATCACATGGATGTAGTTCCGGTATTCGTCGGTGCAGGCGGCGGTGATTTGCGTACCGGCCTCCACCTCCACCTCGCTGCCGGCCTCCAGCCGGGCAAATTCATAGCTGTACTGACCGCCGGACTGGGAAACCAGGCTCAGAGTGCCCTGGACACCGGCGATGGTCACCGGGTTCAGCCCGCCGTTTCCGGCAGTCAGGGGGTTCACCTGCTTCTTATCCATGGAACTGATGCTCAGGCTCACCGCCTCGCAGGCTGCCGGGATGGTAAAGGCCTTGGAAACGATGTAAGGCCTTACACCGCTGCGCCCCAGCACCGTGTCGCTGTCCTCCATGCCCGCGCCCATGTTCACCACGGGAACGGACAGGGTGTAGTCCTCCCAGTCCACCCGGGCATCGTAATCCTGGGGATTGGCCACCGTGGAGCGGAAGTCGTACACGTCGCACAGATAGATATTGATGTACTTCTGCAAGATTGCCGGGAAGGACACGTTGCCGGAGGAACCGGCAGTCAGGCTGTCGCCCCAGCAGATAATGCCGGGAAGATACTGCGCCGCCGTCTGCATGTCCGCGTCATAGCCCTGCTGAATCACGTCCAGATTCTCCTGACGCACCTCGCTGAGCTCCTGCCGCTGGCTGGAGCTCTGGGATTCCAGCAGCTCATCCTCGGCAGCGATCTGCTTTTTCACCAGCAGCATGGTCACAAGCAGTGCCCCCGCCACGATCACCAGCACAATAAAAATCACAATATTGCGTATCCAGGTTTTCTTGGTTTCGTTTTCCCACATATTTCTATACTCTCCATCGTTTTATGGGTTATGGGACAAAGTGTAACTGCCAACAGGACACACCATCCCCAGCTATCTCATGCCCTGTTATCATACCATATCTTCCTGAGAAATCAACACCTTTCTGAAATATTTGTAAAATAATATCGGACGCAGCCAGGTTTTTCCAGGTGAAATGTGCACTTTGTCGTATTTTTGCGCACGGCTTCCAAACCAGCCGTTTTACTGGGAGCGGGATGCGGCAGGTGGCTTTACCGAAATACATTCCAATCATGCCATTATAAACAGAATTTACTGAAATCTATTGCATTTATATCGGGTATATGTTAGGATGTTTGAGAATTTAATTTTACCTGTGTCGCTTGTTCTGTTTATAATATCTTTTTGGGAGGTACTCAAATGAAAAAGCTGTCCCTCACCCTTCTTGCGGAAACCGTCCGCACCCGCCGCAAGGCAAAACATCTGACCCAGGCCCAGCTGTCGGAAATCACCGGCATCAACCGCTCCATGCTGGGAAGGCTGGAAAACGAGAACTATAAGCCTTCCCTCGACCAGCTGGAGGCCCTGGCTCAGGTTCTGGAATTTGAGATCCCCGAGCTGTACCGGGAAGAGATCAAGCCCAAGGCCGTCCCCGCCAGGCGTTACAACGTGGCCGTGGCCGGAACCGGCTATGTGGGGCTGTCCATCGCCACCCTTCTGGCTCAGCACAACCACGTCACCGCCGTGGACATTCTGGCGGAAAAGGTGGCGCTTATCAACCGGCGCAAGTCTCCCATTCAGGACGCCTGCATTGAAAAATACCTTGCGGAGAAGGAGCTGGATCTCACCGCCACCCTGGACGGCGAGAGTGCCTACCGGGATGCGGATTTCGTGGTGATCGCCGCTCCCACCAACTACGACAGCAAGAAAAATTACTTCGATACCTCCGCGGTGGAGGCGGTCATTGAGCTGGTGCTGAAGGTGAACCCCAGAGCCGTCATGGTCATCAAGTCCACCATTCCCGTGGGCTACACCGCCTCCGTCCGGGAAAAGTACCACACCGACCGGATTCTGTTCAGCCCGGAATTTCTCCGGGAATCCAAGGCTCTGTACGACAACCTCTACCCCAGCCGGATTATTGTCTCCTGCGATGAGGGAACCCGTGAGGAAGCCGAAATCTTCGCCTCCCTTTTGCAGCAGGGTGCCATCAAGGAAAACATTCCCACGCTCGTCATGGGCTTTACCGAGGCCGAAGCCGTGAAGCTCTTTGCCAACACCTACCTTGCCCTGCGGGTCAGCTATTTCAATGAGTTGGACACCTATGCCCTGGCAAAGGGACTGAATACCAAGGATATTATTGAAGGCGTGTGTCTGGATCCCCGAATCGGCAGCCACTATAACAATCCCTCCTTCGGCTACGGCGGCTACTGCCTGCCCAAGGACACCAAGCAGCTGCTGGCAAATTTTGAAAACGTGCCCCAGAACATGATGACCGCCATTGTGGAGTCAAACCGCACCCGGAAGGACTTTATTGCCGACCAGGTGCTGGAAATTGCCGGCGGGTACAAAGCCAACGACGACTGGAGTGCCAAGAAGGAGAAGGAGACCGTGGTGGGCGTGTACCGGCTGACCATGAAGGCGAATTCCGACAATTTCCGCCAGAGTGCCATTCAGGGCGTGATGAAGCGGATCAAGGCCAAGGGCGCCACCGTCATCATCTACGAGCCGACGCTTCCGGACGGGGAAACCTTCTTCGGCTCCCGGGTAATCAACGATTTGGGGAAATTCAAGCGTCATTCCGGCTGCATCTTGGCAAACCGGTACGACAGCTGCCTGGATGACGTGAAGGACAAGGTCTATACCCGGGATATTTTCAGGCGGGACTAATCCAGCCTTCTCCTGAGAGGGGAAGGTGCCCGCAGGGCGGATGAGGTCGCTAATAGTCTTCTGATGGCTACCACATAACACATGTCATTGCGAGGCAGTGTTCACACTGGTTCGCAATCCGTCCCCCCTGCCTTCCCTTGGGGGAAGGTGGCACGGCGCAGCCGTGACGGATGAGGGCCTTGCCTCTCCCTATGGGAGAGGTGCCGGAGGCGGAGAGGGCGTTTTTACCCTCTCAGTCACTTCGTGACAGCTCCCCCAGAGTGGGAGCCAAGGGGGACGGATTGTGACCGGAGGAAATCCCTGAAAAGGGACACGCCGTCTCCCGCAAGGCCATGACAGCTCCCTTTACACAAGGGAGCCGGGGTGCTCCCGCACCAGTGCGTTTTCCGTCACCTTATCCTTGCATTACAATCGTCCCGAAGGGACACCGCTTCTATTCCCTATTCACTATTCGATATTCACCAAAAAACGTTGCGGTGCTGAACACACCGCAACGTTTTTACACTTTATACCGTTGCCATTTCCCGCATTTCCGCGGCCTGGTCGGCATTGGCGTTGACCTCTTCCGGCGAGCGGTAGGTGGGAACCACCTGCTTGAGGGCTCTTCGCACCGCCTCGTCGTCTCCGGTGGCGCAGGCCTTCTCCAGAATGGCCAGCCGCCGCTCCAGCTCTTCCTTGGGCAGAGGCGTATCCTTCTCCACAAAAATCAGGCTGTTGTCCGTTTTGTCCAGGTCCTCGGTCTTCACCAGCAGCTCCTCGTAGAGCTTCTCCCCCGGCCGCAGACCGGTCTCTACAATTTCAATGCCGCCGACTCCGGACAGGCGGATCATGCTCTGAGCCAAATCCAGAATCTTCACCGGCTGACCCATGTCCAGCACGAACAGCTCCCCGTTCTTCGCCATGGCTCCGGATTCCAGCACCAGCTGGGAGGCCTCGGGGATGGTCATGAAATAGCGGATAATCCGCCGGTCGGTGAGGGTAATGGGGCCGCCGCTGGCAATCTGCCGCTTGAAAAGCGGAATCACCGACCCCGCGGAACCCAGAACGTTTCCGAACCGGGTGGCACTGTAGCAGGCGGTGCCCCAGACGCCGGCGCTGCCCACGATCATCTCGCACATCCGCTTGGTGGCGCCCATCACATTGGTGGGGTTCACCGCCTTGTCCGTGGAGACCATCATAAACCGCTCCACGGCGTGCTCCTCGCACAGTTCCACCAGGGTTTTTGTGCCGAATACGTTATTGTAAACCGCCTCAATGCAATTTTTCTCCATCAGCGGCACATGCTTGTGGGCGGCGGCGTGGATGACAATCTGGGGATGATAGGTCGAGAACACCCGCTCCAGAGACTTCCGGTGGGTGACGGAGCAGATTTCCAGCTGCAAATCCAGCTTGCTGCCATAGGCGATTTTCAGCTCCTGCTGAATGTCGTAGGCCCCGTTTTCATAAATATCCAGAATGATGATCTGCTTCGGCTCCATTTTCGCCAGCTGGCGGCACAGCTCCGAGCCGATGGAGCCGCCGCCTCCCGTAATCAGAATCACCTTGTCCCGGTAGAAAGCACCGGTTTTCTCATCAGCGATGACAATGGGCTTGCGGAAGAGCAGCTCCTCAATGTCAAAGTCCCGGACATACCGCTTGCCTCCGGCGGTCTGCATCATGGGATAGTCGTAGACCTTGATCTTGTAGCCCGCGTCGGAATAGGCGGCGTAAAGCTCCCGCTTCTTCTCATCGGACAGATTGGGGATGGCGAATACCACCTCCTGCACCTCGTGACTGCGCAGGGCATCCAGAGTGGAGTCGTCCTCCAGCAGCACCGGCAGGCCGTGGATTTCCCGTCCTGCCTTCTCCTGGCTCACATCAATGAAGCACCGGGGCAGGAAATTGGAGGCCGGATTGGACAGCAGCTCCTCAGCCAGGGTCACTCCCACCCGTCCCGCGCCGATGATGGCGATTTTGATTTTGTGCTCTGCCTCCCGGTTGGGATGAATCAGCTCGTCTCCGGCGAAAATCCGCAGCAGCAGCCGCAGGAACTTGCCGTAGGCGGTATCCGCCGTGCCGCATTTGAAGCAGTAGCGGTAGATCATCCGGATAGCCAGAGCTCCCAGAAGGTTCATGCTGGCAATGCTCAGAAGCCGGGAGAAGGTCACTTTCTCGATAGGGATGAACAGGGGCAGGGTCAGTTCAATGGCCAGGGTCGCCGCGAAGGCCACCGCGTCCACCAGCAGCAGCCGGATGTAGCACTGAATGCCGCCATAGCGCCAGATCTGCTGGTAGATGCTGCCCAAAATCCGGGCGGCAAAGATGCACACGAAGCTGATGCTCCCGTGCATCAGGCAGGCGCCCAGGGACAGCTCCTCGTTGCTTCGGTAGAACACCAGCAGCAGCAAATCCACCGCCAGCAGAACCAGCAGGTCATACAGGGCCAGCTGCCAGCGGAAATTGCGTTTTTTCATGTCTTATCTCCTTATCCTGCCGCTCTTCTTACCGGGCAGGTCTCATCTTCGTAAGCGGACAAATATTATACTACATTTGTCCGTTTTCGTCAATGATCAATAACCGCAGCCGGTACGCTCCGGACCCTTCATGTCCCGGACAAAGGTTGTCCGGAAGGACATGTTGATCTCGTCCAGTTCCCGGAACCCATAAATATAGTCGTCGTACATATCCGCCAGGCCGCCCTGGCAGTCGTCGCAGGCACCCAGAAAGCCCAGAGCCTCCTCCACGATTTTCTGCCGCTCCTCCTGGGTGGTGTCCTGAATCAAAAGGCTTTTCATTGCCGTCTCCTCCTTGTTGGTTTCTCCCCGTATCATAGCGCAATCGGGGATGTCCGTCAATCCACATTTGCCCCGGACATGCCTCTTTCCTTTTGAAACAGGCCGAATACGCTTTTTCATTGACGAATCCGGCGGGGGAAGGTATAATTGTCATGCAGAACAAATCGGCAGTTTGTCGAAATAATCGTGTATCCCAAAGGAGATTCGATGCCATGGAGCCAAGAGATACGGGGATTTCCCTGGTTCTCGTCACCCGCAACCGGGAAAGTGACCTTGCCCGGACGCTGGAAACGCTGAAAGGTGCGCTCTGCCCCTGCCCCTGGGAGATCATTCTGGTGGATAACGCCTCGGATACGGATATGTCCCGGGTCTGCAAGGCCAGCGGCCTTGAAAATCTGCGTTTTTTCCGGACGGAAGAAAACCTGGGGCCTCCCGGCGGCCGGAACTTCGGCGCATCCCAGGCCCGGTACGAATATCTGGTATTTCTGGATGACGATGCCAATTTTATAGGGGAAGATGCCCTCGTCCGGATCTACGATCGGATGAACCGGGAGCCGGACTTTGCCATCTTCGCTTTTCAGATACGGAATCTGGAGGGTGGGCTTTACAACTGGCCCCACGGGAAGCATCGTCTGCCTCGGAAGGACAGCACCTTCCGGACAAAGTACTTTCTCGCCGGAGGCTTTGCCATCCGGGCCGCCTGGTTCTGGGCGCTTGGCGGCTTCTCCTCCCAGCTGTTTTTCTGGGGCGAGGAAACGGATCTGGTGCTGAACTCCCTGGCTCTCGGCGGTGAAGGCGTATTCTACGACGGCTCCGTGGCGGTGCTCCACCGGGTACACGGCAATGGCCGGGTCAAAGACGAAGGCCGGTTCTACTATCAGGTCAGAAACCGGATGTACATTCTGAAAATCCGTTTTCCCGCCGGAATCAGCCTTTGCTACCGGCTGTACTATGGACTGAAATACCTTCGGGAGGCGGTCTGTCTGGGGCGGCTGGGTACCTACCGCCGGGGGCTCAGAGATTCTCGCCGGATTCCCCGCAAGGGCAACTGCCGCCTGACCCTTTCCCGGCTTCGAGCATGGCAGAAGCTGAGCAAATAACTTCTGGGCTGCCCACTATTCTCGCTTTTTTGGGAAATAGTAAGAAATCACTTTCTTTTACCCGGCGGTTGTGATACAATTCTTTATAAAGAAAACTTTCCAAAGCACGGAGGTACTACCTATGAAAAAAGCACTCATCACCGGTATCACTGGTCAGGACGGCAGCTATCTTGCCGAATTTCTGCTGGAAAAGGGCTATGAGGTTCACGGCATCGTCCGTCGGGCTTCCATTTCCAACACCGCCCGGATCGACCACCTGAAGGGCCAAATCACCCTTCACGACGGCGACCTCACCGATTCTTCCAGCCTGATCCGCATTCTTTCCCTGGTTCAGCCCGACGAAATCTACAATCTGGCCGCCCAGAGCCATGTCCAGGTCAGCTTTGACGTGCCCGAATATTCCGGCGATGTGGATGCTCTGGGTGTGCTTCGCATTCTGGAGGCCTGCCGGATTCTGGGACTGACCAAGAAGACCCGGTTCTACCAGGCTTCTACCTCGGAGCTTTTCGGCAAGGTGGAGGAGGTGCCCCAGCGGGAGACCACCCCCTTCCATCCCTACAGCCCCTATGCCGTTGCCAAGCAGTATGGCTTCTGGATGGTGAAGGAATACCGGGAGGCCTACGGCATGTTCGCTGTCAACGGCATCCTGTTCAACCATGAGTCTGAGCGCCGGGGCGAAAACTTCGTCACCCGGAAAATCACCCTGGCCGCCGGCCGGATTGCCGAGGGGCTTCAGGATCATCTGGAGCTGGGCAACATGGATTCTCTCCGGGACTGGGGCTACGCCAAGGATTACGTCGAGTGCATGTGGCTGATTTTGCAGCAAGAAACCCCTGACGACTTCGTCATCGCTACCGGCGAGCAGCACACCGTCCGGGACTTTACCGAGAAGGCCTTCGCCGCCAATGGGATGACCATCCGCTGGGAGGGTACCGGTATCGACGAGAAGGGCTACGACGCGGAAACCGGCAAGCTTCTGGTGAGTGTGAATCCCCAGTGGTTCCGGCCTACGGATGTGAATAACCTCTGGGGTGACCCCACCAAGGCCAAGACGGTGCTGGGCTGGAATCCTCAGAAGACCACCTATGAAGAGCTGGTACGGATCATGTCCGTCCACGACCGTGAGCTTGCCATGCGGGAGCGCACCCTGAAGGAGGCGTCCGCCTTATGATGGAGAAGAACGCAAAAATTTATGTGGCGGGCCACCGGGGCATGGTTGGCTCCGCCATCGTCCGGGAACTGAACCGGCAGGGCTACACCAATATCGTCACCCGCACCCACAAGGAGCTGGACCTGACCCGTCAGGATGCTGTGGAAGCGTTTTTTGCGCAGGAGAAGCCGGAGTATGTGTTCCTGGCTGCTGCCAAGGTCGGCGGCATCGTGGCCAATCAGGAAGCACTGGCCGATTTCATGTATGACAACATGACGCTGGAAATGAACGTCATCCACTCTGCCTGGAAGAACGGCTGCAAAAAGCTGGAGTTCCTGGGCTCCTCCTGCATCTACCCCCGCATGGCACCGCAGCCCATGAAGGAAAACTGCCTGCTGACCTCCGAGCTGGAAAAAACCAACGAGGCCTACGCACTGGCAAAAATTTCCGGTCTGAAGTACTGCGAGTTCCTGAACCGTCAGTACGGCACGGACTACATCAGCGTCATGCCCACCAACCTCTATGGCCCCAACGACAACTACCACCCCACCCACAGCCATGTGGTTCCGGCGCTGATCCGTCGCTTCCATGAGGCCAAGGAGCAGAATCTGCCCAGCGTTACCTGCTGGGGCGATGGCAGTCCTCTGCGTGAGTTCCTGTACGTGGACGATCTGGCAAACCTGTGCGTCTTCCTGATGAACAACTACTCCGGCAACGAGACGGTCAACGCCGGTACCGGCAAGGAACTGACCATCAAGGAGCTGACCGAACTGGTCGCCAAGGTTGTGGGCTATACTGGCGAGATCAAGTGGGACACATCTAAGCCCAACGGCACTCCCAGAAAGCTGCTGGATGTGTCCAAGGCCACGGCTCTCGGCTGGGTCTACAAGACTGAGCTGGAAGACGGCCTGCGCCTGTCCTATGCGGACTTCCTGAACAATCCCATGCGGGCGGAAAGATAAATCGGCCGGGCTTTTCTGGGCACTATCGTACAACACATGTCATCGCAATCCCCTCCAAGTGTCCGAGAACCAATGACGCATGGCATTGCAATGCGAAGCCTTCCAAAAGCGGGTCAATGTGGGCATTGACCCCTACAAACCAACCAATTCTTCTACTTTAGGAGACAATCATGAACATTGTTCTGTTATCCGGCGGGTCGGGCAAGCGGCTGTGGCCTCTGTCCAACGATATCCGCTCCAAGCAGTTTATCAAGCTTTTCAAGAAAGCCGACGGCACCTATGAATCCATGGTGCAGCGGGTTTATCGGCAGATCAAGGCCGTGGACAAAGGCGCTACCGTCACCATCGCCACCGCCAAAACCCAGGTATCCGCCATCCGCAACCAGCTGGGCGACGACGTGGGCATTTCCGTGGAGCCCTGCCGCCGGGACACCTTCCCCGCCATCGCCCTGGCAACCGCCTATCTGGCGGATGTCCAGGGGGTATCCCGGGAGGAATCCGTGGTGGTGTGCCCCGTTGACCCCTACGTTAACGACGATTACTTTGCCGCGCTGAAAAAGCTCTCCGCCCAGGCGGACAAGGGAGAGGCAAATCTGGTGCTCATGGGCATTGAGCCAACCTACCCCAGTGAAAAGTACGGCTACATCATCCCGGAAACCGCCGATACCACCGCCTTTGTGCGCACCTTCAAGGAAAAACCGGACGTGGAAACCGCCAAGGCCTATATCGCCCAGGGGGCATTGTGGAACGTCGGCGTGTTCGCCTACAAGCTTGGCTATGTGCTGGATATCGCCCACAGGCTCATTGATTTTACCGACTATCAGGATCTTTTCAGCAAGTATGAAAGCCTGACGAAGATTTCCTTCGACTATGCGGTGGTGGAAAAGGAGAAAAGCATCCAGGTTCAGCGGTTTGCCGGGCAATGGATGGATCTTGGCACCTGGAACACCCTGACGGAAGCCATGGAGGAGCCCATTGTGGGCAAAGGTGTGTGCAATGAAGTCTGCCGGAATGTGCACATCGTCAACGAAATGGACGTGCCGATTCTTGCCATGGGGCTTCATGATGTGGTGATCTCCGCCTCCCCGGAGGGCATTCTGGTCTCCGACAAGGAGCAGTCCAGCTACATCAAGCCCTTTGTGGACAAATTTGTCCAGCAGACTATGTTCGCCGAAAAGAGCTGGGGCTCCTTCCGGGTACTGGATGTGGAGAGCGGCTCCATGACCATCAAGGTCACTCTGAATCCGGGTCACAGCATGAATTACCACAGCCATCAGCACAGAGACGAGGTGTGGACGGTGATTTCCGGGGAAGGCACCACCGTGGTGGACGGCTTCGAGCAGGCAGTGCATCCCGGAGATGTGATTACTATGGCTGCGGGCTGCCGCCATACGGTTTTTGCGAAAACGGAGCTGAAGCTCATTGAGGTGCAGCTTGGTCAGGAAATCTCCGTCAACGACAAGCAGAAGTTCCCCCTGGAGCGCGGATAATATGGAAAGGTTCCCTATTTTCCTTCGCCCCTCCGGAAAGGACTACCTATGGGGCGGGAACCGGCTGAACGTGGATTTCGGCAAGGCCATTCCCCTGTCCCCCCTGGCGGAGACCTGGGAGTGCTCCACCCATCCGGATGGCCCGAGCTTTGCGGCGGGCGGCCCCTTTGACGGCCTGAGCCTGGCGGAAATTCTGTTGGCTCACCCGGAATATCTGGGCACCCGCCACGCCGGAGAAATGGGCCTTCCCATTCTGGTGAAGTTCATCGATGCCCGGGAAAATCTGTCTGTTCAGGTGCATCCGGACGATGTTTACGCACGGGAACACGAAAACGGCCAGCTGGGCAAGACGGAAATGTGGTACGTCCTGGACGCATCCGAAAACAGCCGCCTGGTCTACGGCCTGAGCCGGGACGCGGAGGCGGCCACCCTTCGCCGAGCCATCTCCGAAGGCACCCTGGGAAAGTATTTGCAATGGGTACCCATTCGAAAAGACGATGTGTTTTTCATTCCCGCCGGCACCATTCACGCCATCGGAGCCGGGGCGTTGGTTGCGGAAATTCAGGAAAACTCCAATCTGACCTATCGCCTGTACGATTATGACCGGGTGGGCAAGGACGGCAAAAAGCGGGAGCTGCATATCGACAAGGCCTTGGCGGTGGCGAATCTTCGCAGCAGTGCGGAGCCGAAGCAGCCCCTGCGGGTGCTTCGCTACCGGCCTGGTGCGGCCAGTGAGCTTCTTTGCCGGTGCAAGTATTTTGAGGTGCACCGATTGATCGTCAACACCCAGAGCCAGAGCGTTTGCTGTCAGGCAGACCCCCTGGCCTTTCGGGTGCTGCTGTGCCTGGAAGGGCACGGCGAAATTGCCTGGGAAACCGGCACACTCTCCATCGGCAAGGGTGACTGCGTGTTCCTCCCCGCCGACTCCCCGGTGCTTTCCTTGACCGGAAAGGCCCAGCTTCTGGACATCCGGGGCTGATTCCGTTGCAAAAAGGGGTGCTGCCTGAGCAGCACCCCTTTTTTGGGAGGATTCAGAACACAATGGCATCGTCGGCGGTGAAGCCGCCCAGGGAGTTCTCCTTCACCTGGATGCACACGAAGGTGATCCCGCAGTCCGCCGCTGCGGAAAACTGCCGCTTGGCTTCCGGCGAAATCCGCAGCCAGTCTCCGGCGGTCAGAGCCACGGTCTCCCCGTCGATGACGGCGGTGCCCCGACCCTCCAGAATTCCGTAGATTTCCTCATTGTTCTTGTGGGCATGGACAAAAGGCACACCGGCCCCGGCGGGCAGCCGATTCAGGCTTACTTCCGCGCCGGTGAGGGAAAGTGCCTCATGCAGCTCTGCTCTCCCTTCGGTGCCCACATTGGTCTTTGCGTAGTTTTTCATAAAAATAACCTCCTAAAGTGTTTCCAGCAGTGATTGCTTGCCTTTATTCTACCGGAAGGCCAAGAAAATACAAGTACGCACCTTTTTATAACTGTACATTCGGATTTGCGTGTGTTATAGTAAGGATAGAGGTGATCGCCGTGAAAACCAAAGACGAGCTGCCCGCCTGTCCCGTGGCCACCGCCGTGGCACTGGTGGGCGGAAAATGGAAGCTGCTCATTCTGCGCAATCTCCGCAGCCGCCCCTGGCGGTTCAATGCGCTTCAGCGGGATCTGGAGGGCATTTCCCAGAAGGTGCTCACCGACAGCCTGCGGCAGATGATGGACGACGGTCTTGTCTACCGGCGGGACTATCAGGAACTGCCGCCTCGGGTGGAGTACGGCCTGACCGACCTGGGCAAGGAAATGCTGCCCATCATCGATGCCCTGGCAGATTTCGGAAACTATTATAAATCAGTGGTTGCGGAAAGGAAGAACGAATTATGAAAACGCCCGTATTGTATATCATCGTTCCCTGCTACAATGAGGAAGCGGTGCTGCCCATCACCTGCTCTTTGTTTCTGAACAAAATCACGGAGCTGGCGGGCAAGGGAAAAATCAGTGACGACAGCCGGGTGCTTTTCGTCAACGACGGCTCCCGGGACAAAACCTGGCAGATCATCACGGACTTAGCAGGGCAGGACAAGCACTTCCTGGGCATTTCCCAGAGCCGGAACCGGGGACATCAGAATGCGGTGCTGGCTGGGCTTATGGAGGCCAAGGACCGGTGCGACATCACCATCTCCATCGACTGCGATGGTCAGGACGACGTGGGCGCCATGGATGCCATGGTGGATGCCTACTTAGACGGCTGCGAGGTGGTCTACGGCGTGCGCAGCAAGCGGGACACGGACACCTTCTTCAAGCGGTTCACCGCTGAAAGCTTCTACCGTCTGATGAACTGGATGGGGGCTGAGGTGGTGTTCAACCATGCGGATTACCGGCTGATCAGCAGCCGGGTTTTGCGGGAATTTGCCAACTTCAAGGAGGTCAACATCTTCCTGCGGGGCATGATTCCCCTGGTGGGCTTCAAGAGCACCAGCGTCTACTACGAGCGTCACGAGCGTCTGGCGGGAGAAAGCCACTATCCTCTGAAGAAAATGCTGGCTCTGGCCTTTGACGGCATCACCAGTCTGTCCGTTAAGCCCATCCGGATGGTCACGGGGCTGGGTGCCTTCTTTGCCATCGTCAGCTTCATCGGGGTCATCTGGGCCATCGTCATGGCGCTGCTGGGCAGCACCGTAAGCGGCTGGGCCTCCACCATCTGCATCGTCTGCTTCATGGGCGGTGTGCAGCTGCTGTGTCTGGGCGTCATCGGCGAGTACATTGGAAAAATCTATCTGGAAACCAAGGCCCGCCCCCGCTATATCATCAGCGAGCGCACCTGGGAAGCGCCTCAGAAATAGCAAAAAACACCGGATTCCGGTGTTTTTTTGCGTTTTCATACTATTTCCTGATTAAAATCTTAATTTTAATCAGGAAATAGTATCAGAACAAATCCAGCATACTGTCCAGGTACATTTCCTCCCGGAGGGGAAGCTGGTACTCCGGCTTTGTCAGATAATAGAGGATAAATTCCAGCAGCATGGCACTGCCCAGGCCCCGACCCTCGATCTTAAACTGAGAAAAGCCCATGGGAAGATAGGTTTCCCAGATATCCCGGATGCCGATAAAGGCCGGGTTTTTCATGGCGGCGGAAAACCGGTAGCCCTTCTCCCCCTCCGGCGCGGCGCAGATGTGGTCGGGGCAGTGCTCTCCCAGATTTTTCCGGCTCACATTTTCATAGCATTCCTTCCGCTCCCGGCAGCCGGGCCAGCAGCACTCGTTGCACAGAAATTCCACCTTCCGCTTTTCTTTCAGCCCGGCCAGCCGGTCAAAGGCCTTATTCAGCCGGAAATCCGGCACCACATACCGGAAGTCCGGGCGTTCCGTTTCCGCCGCCAGGTCTTCAAAATCCGTCAGCACCTTGGTGGTGGAGGACACAAAATAGAAATTCGGATACTTCTCCTTCAGATAGTCCAGCAGCAGCTCCGAGTGGACAATGACCCCATTTCCCGATTCCGCGCCGAAGAGTGCGCACAGCCGATTGCATTTCGGGTCTTTCAGGTGCTCCGGGCAAAGCAAGCTGTTGCTGAAGGTCAGCCGGGCGGAAAGACCGTATTCCTCCGTCAGTGCCAGCACCTGCCGGGGATTGGCATTGCCGGTGCTCACCCGGCCTCCTGCCCAGAGGCAGTCCGCCGGCGTCCCATAGAGGGATCCGATTTGACACCAATCGTAGAAGTATTCCGTATTTTCCCGATAAATAGGCAGAAACTTCCGATAAAAGTCGTAAAATTCAAACAGTCCCGGTAAATGATAAACTGCCTTCTCCATGGCAAATCCCTCCCCTTTTCCTATTATACGTCAATTTCTCCCAGGGGTAAATCCCGAAACGCGGTTTTTCTCCTTCCATTTTGCGTCAGAAGGTGGTATGATAAAGGGTAGAAATGATTTTGAAGGAGAGGCTGCGATGCTTCTGAATATGGAAAGTGTCCGCAAAACCTATGGGGATCGGGCGCTTCTGGATCATGTGAGCTTTTATATGAAATCAGGAGACCGGGTGGGTATCGTCGGTGTCAACGGCTGCGGCAAATCCACCTTCCTCCGACTGGCCGCCGGAGTGGAAGCGCCGGACGAGGGCTCTGTCAGCTACGACCCCAACGTCCGCCTGGGGTATCTGCCCCAGAACCCGGCCTTCGACCCGGAGAACACGGTCATGGAGCAGGTGGAGGCGGGTCTTGACCCCACTGCCCGGGAAATCGCCCGGTATGAGGCGGTGGAAATTCTCACCCGGCTGGGCATTGAAGACGTGAATCAAAAAATGGGCACTCTGTCCGGCGGTCAGCGCAAGCGGGTGGCCCTGGCTTCCACCCTGGTGCACCCGGCAGATTTGCTTCTGCTGGACGAGCCCACCAACCACCTGGACGCAGAGATGATCGGCTGGCTGGAAAATTATCTGCAAAACTTCTCCGGCGGCATTCTTCTCGTCACCCACGACCGGTATTTTCTGGAACGGGTGGCTCAGAAAACCATGGAGGTCAGCTTCGGAAAGTGCTACCTCTACGACGGCGGCTACTCGGCCTACCTGGACGGCAAAGCCCGGCGGGAGGAAATGGAAGCCGCCGGTGAGCGCAAGCGGCAGACCACCCTGCGCCGGGAGCTCCAATGGGTGCTGCAAGGCCCCTGCGCCCGGGGCACCAAAAGCCGGGAGCGTCTGGAACGGTACGAAAAGCTGAAGGCCGCCCAGCCCCCTCAGACGGAAGGCTCCCTGGCGCCCATCCAGGCTCTGTCCTCCCGGCTGGGAAAGAAAACCGTGGAGCTGCAAGGGGTCACCAAGTCCTTTGACGGAAAATGCGTACTGAAAAACTTCGATTTTCTGCTTCAGCGCACGGACCGGGTGGGCATCGTCGGCGGCAACGGCGCGGGAAAATCCACTCTATTAAACCTGATCGCGGGATACATCACCCCGGATTCCGGCACGGTGACCCTGGGTGAGACGGTAAAGCTGGGCTACTTCTCCCAGCACGCCCAGGAGATGAACCCGAATCTCACTGCCCTGCAATACGTCAAGGAATTCGGCGACCGGATTGAGACTCCGGAGGGCGTGCTCACCGCCTCCAAGCTCATGGAAAATTTCCTCTTCTCCGGCCCCATGCAGCACCGGCTTATCAGCCGACTTTCCGGCGGCGAGAAGCGGCGGCTGTTCCTGCTGGGGATTCTGGCCTCGGCCCCCAATGTGCTCCTGCTGGACGAGCCTACCAACGACCTGGACATTCCCACCATGACGGTGCTGGAAAATTATCTGCAAAGCTTCCCAGGAGCCATCATCGCCGTGTCCCACGACCGGTATTTCCTGGACAAGCTGTGCAATCGGATTTTCGCCGTGGAAAAGGGCGGGCAGGTGCGCCAGTACCCCGGAGGCTACACCGACTATCTTCAAAGTCTGGACATCCCCCGGGAAAAGAAGGTCAAGGCCGCCCCGGAGGCTCCCCGGCCGAAGTCCAAAAAGCTGAAATTCTCTTACAAGGAGCAGCGGGAATTTGAAACCATTGATGCTGACATTGCCGCCTTGGAGTCGAAAATTTCCGAAAACAAGCGGCAGCAGGATATCGATGGGGCGGATTACGAAAAGCTTCAGGCGCTCATGGCCGAGCAATCTCAGCTGGAAGCCCAGCTGGAAGCAAAAGAAGAACGCTGGATGTACCTGACCGATCTGGCGGAACGGATCGCAAAGGGCGAATACAGTGAAATATGAGAAAGGGTAATACTATGAAACTGCTGGTAATCAACCCCGGCTCCACCTCCACCAAGGTGAGCTATTTTGAGGACGAGAAAAACGTCTACACCGAGTCCATCTTCCACGATGCCCCGGAGCTGCTGAAGTATCCCACCACCAACGATCAGCTGCCCATGCGGATGCAGGTGATTGTGGATTTTCTGGCGCATCACGGTATGACCCCGGCGGACATGGACGTATTCGTAGGCCGGGGCGGCTGCGCCTATTCCCAGGCTTCCGGGGTCATGGAAATCGACGGGAAACTGGTAGAAGATACCGCCGCGGACAAGGGCGGCTCCGATCACCCGGCGAAGCTGGGCGTTATGCTGGCCTATGAACTGGGCAAGCGGTACGGCAAGCCCATGTATACCGTGAATCCCACCAATGTGGACGAGCTTTGCGACTACGCCCGGCTGACGGGCATTGCCGGGCTTTACCGCCGGGCTCAGACCCATGTGCTGAACCAGAAGGGCATTGCCGCCATCCACGCCAAAAAGCTGGGGCGGCGGTATGAGGATATGAATCTCATCGTCTGCCATGTGGACGGCGGCATTACCGTCACCGCTCACAAGTGCGGCAAAATGATCGACAGCACCGAAGGTGCCGGCGGCGACGGCCCCTTCACCCCCACCCGCCTGGGTTCTATCCCCATCATGGAGGTGCTCCAATATCTGGACGCAGGCCATACCACCTCCGAAATGCGGGCTATGCTCTCCCGCTCCGGCGGCTTTGTCAGCCACTTCGGCACCTCCGACGCGGACAAGGTTCACGCCCTGGTAGAATCCGGTGACCCCAAGGCCTGCACCGTCTGGGGCGCCATGATCTATCAGCTGTGCAAGTCCATCGGTGCCGCCGCCGCGGTGCTGGAGGGCAAGGTAGACGGGATTCTCCTCACCGGCGGGCTTATGCGCTTCCAGGATATTCTGGACGGCGTTCAGCAGCGGTGCGGCTGGATTGCCCCCATCTCCGTCTATCCCGGCGAATGCGAGCAGGAGGCCATGGCCGACGCGGTGCTGGAAGTGCTCCACGGAATCCGGCAGGCAAATCATTACACCGGCACTCCGGTGTTCCAGGGGTTCCCCTGGGAGAAATAAAAAGCGAAGCCGGGTCGTATGACCCGGCTTTTCCGCACAATATACCCTTACAAAATCCCGACCTGGGCAAGGCTCACCCAGATGAGCACCCCGCCGATCAGAAAGGACAAAAGGGACACCAGATGCCCCAGATACTGATTGATAAGGATGGCCACGAAGTTGAACAGCCCCACGCCGAAAATCATGGAGCCTACCAGTCCCAGCAGGAGCCAGCCGTTTTCTTCCTCCTCCCAGGTGACCCAGCCGAAGAGCAGCATGGGCATCATAAAGACCGCAATTCCGAAAACCACCAGAAAAACATAGCCCACCGGGTGCTTTTCCTTGAACCGGGCGTCGGAGGCCGCGCTAAAATAGGCAGAGGCTTCCTTCGGCGGCAGCCAGAGATTCTTCCTTTTGGACTTCTTTTTCTTTCCCATATCTACTTCTCCTGAACGGCTGAATGCGCCCCAATATTCTAATTCTACCACGGTTCTCCCCTTTCGTCCATTCTCATTTCCGCCAAGGTTTGGGGCTCATTCTTATGCACCATCCCATCTTGCAATTTCCCGGATCTTCGGCTATGATAAAGGCGCAAAAGGAGTGAGTCCCATGTACTAAGAAATCTCCCAAACCATAGAAAGCGAGGTTAATCACCGATGGAACCCACCTACGAAGAGAAATAGCCCTCGATGAACGCAGTGGTTAGGCAGATTCATCGGGGGTTATTTCTTGTCTTGACAGACCCGATGGGGTTTGCTACAATACCCGAAAATCTAGGAGGATAATACCATGATTCCCTACGAAAAGCTCTCCAAAAAGGAGAAACGGAAGCTGGATGCCGCAAAGCGGAATACCTGGGGCAGCCTGAACCCGGTGACCCGGAAGCCCGCCAGCAGCAAGGCCTACAACCGAAGCAAAGCCCGGAATTGGAAGCGTGAGATTCACGAAACCAATTCCGGACTTTCTTTTTTCCCGGCTCAGCAGGCCAGATAGATAAAATCGTAGGGATCCAGCCGAGCCTGCTCCAGAGCCACCACCCGCTCATCCGGCTCCATTTTTCGAAGCTGTGCCTCCTTCAGTCCGGCTCGGCGCAGCTGAAGCCGCTGCCGCCGTAGCTGCAAGGTCAGCATTTTTTCGGGATTCTCCTTTTTTCGCAAAAACCCTTTCATAGTCCGTCCCTTCCTTTCGTATCGGAATTGTAGCATGGATTCGGTACAATAAACCGGGTAGGAATGACCTTGGAAAGAAAAAATCAGGTTCCTCACGGAACCTGATTTTCACAGTGTCGCAGAACGTCCGCATCCCGTCTGGATGCTTTCGATGAAGCTGCTCATAGCAAGCCGAAAGATTCTGACGCACTTCCGGCGGTGCGGCCGGGGGATTCTTAAGGGGGCGGCTTTTCGGCAGCGCCCCTTAAGCCGGCTTCTTATCAATGTTCTTGCCGGGACAAGAACATTGCCTCCGGAGGAACCAGAGCCGTAAGTTTTCTGCAAAGTATGAAATGATTGGCCCTCATCCGTCACGGCTACGCCGTGCCACCTTCCCCCAAGGGAAGGCAGGGGATACGGATTGTGACCGGAGGGAATCCCTGGAAGGGGTCACGCCAGTGTGAGCTACTTTTCGCAATGAGATGCGTTTTATGTGAGCTGCACAGAGTTTGGGTAGCGACCTCATCCGCCCGACCGGCACCTTCCCCTCCCAGGGGAAGGCCTGGGCAATGACACGGTTGTTTGACAATCTCAGCAATATTCAGGCATTCCGGAACCGGGACAGGAAGTCCTTGGTCTCCTGCTTCTGGGGATTGCCGAAGATGTCGGCGGGCACGCCCTCCTCGCAGATGACGCCCTGGTTCATGTACACCACATGGTTGCTCACGTCCCGGGCAAAGGCCATCTCGTGGGTCACCACCAGCATGGTCATGCCCTCCTGGGCAAGGGAGCGCATAACGCTGAGCACCTCGCCCACCATTTCCGGATCCAGAGCGGAGGTAGGCTCGTCGAAGAGCAGCACCTCCGGATCCATGGCCAGCGCCCGGGCAATGGCCACCCGCTGCTTCTGGCCGCCGGAAATCTGCCGGGGCTTGGCGTTGATGTAGGGGGTCATGCCTACCTTCTCCAGATAGAGCATGGCGTGATCTTTCGCTTCCGCCCGCCCCCGCTTCAGAACCTGTACCTGACCCACAATGCAGTTTTCCAGTACGGTCATATTGTTGAACAGGTTGAAGGACTGGAACACCATGCCCACATGGGAGCGGTAGGAGGGGGCGTCAAAGCCCTTGGCTACCACGTTCTTGCCGTGGTAGAGAATTTCTCCGGAGGTGGGAGTCTCCAATAGGTTGATGCACCGAAGGAGCGTAGATTTGCCGGAACCGGAGGCACCGATGATGGAGGTCACGTCTCCCTTGTTCACGGTAAAGTCAATGTCCCGGAGCACCTCATGGGTGCCGAAGCTCTTGGACAGGTGGTTGACCTGCAAAATCAGTTCGTCCATATTAGCGTTCCCCCCTGTTTCTTCCGTGTGCCATATTCTGGTATTCCCTGCTCTGCTCGTCAAAGGGCGTACCCTTGTCCGGATGGTTGTAGGTTCCGGCGGTCATGGTCAGTGAATCCACCTGAACCAGCTCATAGTCGCTGTCACCGTCCATCTTCTTTTCCAGCCAGCGCAGCAGGAAGGATGCGGCCAGGGTCATGCACAGATAGCCTGCCATTTCCACGGTGGCAGAGGGGAAGTACAGGTAACTGGCGCCCACTGCCGCCCGGTGGGATGAGAAGAAGTCCGGGAAGCCGATGATGAACATGACGGAGGTATCCTTCACGTTGATGATGAAGTTATTGCCGATCTGGGGCATGATGTTCCGCAAAGCCTGGGGCAGAATCACATGGAGCATGGTCTGGACATGGTTCATGCCGATGGCCTTGGCGCCCTCGGTCTGACCCGGGTCAATGGAAATAATGCCGCCCCGGACGGACTCGGCCATGTAAGCGCCGGTGTTGATGGAAACAACCAGAATGGCCGCCACCCAGATGTTGGTGAACTTCATGGTATTGTTGGTGAAATAGGGCAGGCCGTAGTACAGGAACACGGCCTGGAGCACCATGGGGGTGCCCCGGAAAACCTCCACATATACCCGAACGATGATTCGGACGATTTTCAGCAGAACCCGCTTGGGCATGGGGTCCCGGTCGGAGCAGGGAATGGTGTTCAGAATGCCGCAGATAAAGCCGATGACGCAGCCGATGGCAGTGGCGACCAGCGCAAGCACCAGGGTGTTGCGCATACCGGTGAGATAAGGCCCGCCGTATTTCGACCACAGCTTTACGATATCGGCACCGAGTTGGGTGAATTTTTCCATGGTGCTTTCTCCTTACAATAATATATATAGGCGCTGGGCAAGGCGAGAGGTACGCTCCTCCCGCCTTGGCTGCTTTTCAAGTTCCTTAGTCTTCGCTCAGGGGCTGAACGGCAATGGCCTGCTCCATCAGAGCGTTCATGTCGTCGGGGGTCATGGTGCTCAGCACCGCGTCGATCTTGTCCTTGAGCAGGGTGTTGCCCTTCATGACAGACACGCCGATGTTCACGTTCTCAGCCCGAACCTCATCGGAGAACTGGAAGTCGCCGTCGGTGCCGGAGAAATCCAGAATCTTCATATCGGGATAGGCGGCCACGGCGCCCTGGGCGGTGGGCATATCGGTGCAGATAAAGTCAACGGTGTCGGTTTCCAGCGCCATCAGCATGGCGGGAGCGGTCTCAGCAGCGGTCTGGATGGCAGCATCCTTGATCTGGGGCAGGCACTGGTCATACCAGATGGTGGCGATCTGGGCGGTGCAGGAGCCGCCGGCCAGGTCGGCAATGGAAGTGGCATTTGCGAACTTGCCGTCAGCCTTGGTCACGCAGACGATGGTAGCATAGAAGTAGGGGCCGGCGAAGTCCACCTGCTCGGCACGCTCGGCAGTCATGGACTGACCGGCGATGACCGCGTCAAAGGTACCGCTCTGGACACCGGGCACCAGGGAGTCCCAATCGGACTGAATGACCTCCAGCTGCCAGCCGTTGGCCTCGGCAATTTTCTTGCCGATCATCACATCGTAGCCGTTGGCGTAGGAGCCGGGGACGTTGGCGATGGGCACGGCGCCGTTGGAGTCGTCGGTCTGGGTCCAGTTGTAGGGAGCGTAGGCGCACTCCATGGCGATGGTCAGCCCGCCATCCTCCAGGCCGGCGGGCACATCGGAACCGGCAGCGGTGGCGGCCGCAGGCGCCTCGGTGGCGGCAGGGGCAGCGGAGCCGCCGCAGGCGGCCAGGGACAGGGTCATGGTCAGAACCATGATGATGGACAGGAGCTTCTTCATTGTTGTCAACCTCTCATTTCTGAAATTCCGGCTTTCCCGGTAAAATAAAAAGGAACCGCTTTGGTAAGCGGTCCATGGAAATGCGGCATGACAACATAAAATTTCAGCCGAACAGCCAATGATAGCGCTTCACAAAGTTCTTGTGACAGTCCGGCAGATATTCTCTGACGACCCAGCGGGAACAACAGGGTGATTGTTTTCCGCTTCGGCGGTGAGCCCTTTCCCTGCCGACGGCTACCCTGCCTTGTCGGTAAGTACTGATGCGAACCGCGCCTCTATCTAAGCGATTCAATTTGGCCATATCCTAACACCGGATTTCCCCTCTGTCAAGTCCTAAAAAAAGAAAGTCAAAACTTTGTGCAATTTGACGGATTTTCTAAAAATTCGCCTCCTATAAACTGTGCTTTCCTGTCCCCTTTCCGCCGGTTTCCCTTGGGCACGAAAGAAGTTTCAGAAATTCTTCGATTTCGGCATTTTTTACACTAGCAAATCGCCTCTGCTTATTGTATAATAAAATTTAACAATTATGATATGCGGATCTTGGAAAGAATCCGACATTTCGACCAGATGTTCTGTCTTTCCGAGAGAATACTCTTAGGAAGGGAACGATTGTACCCCATGAAACAGAAGCTAGCGGAGCTCTTTGCCGCTGATCAAAAAATCAAGCAGGCTCGGCGTCCGGAGCGGTGGCAGCAGCTGAAGACGCTGACCTTCTTTGCCATTGCCGCCTTCCTGCTGATGAGTCTTGACAACGCTATCCAGCATTCCTATGGGATGCTGATCACCACCCTGGGCAGCGCCGGTATCCTGGGGCTGAATCTGTGCCAATGCTGGAAAGATCAGCACATTGAGGTTATGGAGGATACTTTCTTCGGTCTTCTTCTGCTGCTCTTTACCGGTTACATTCTTCTTGGCGGAAACAATGGCTTTGCCCTTTTGTGGGTAGTCTTTATCCCCTTTATGTTCATGACCATGATCGACCTGAAAAAGGGACTGACTCTGAGCATCTATTTCCTGCTGCTGCTGTTTCTCGCCTTCCACGGCCCCTTCCGGGGTCTTATACGCTTTCCCTATTCCGAGACCATGCGTTACCGTTTCCCTATGCTGTACCTCATCGACTGCGTCATGTCCTTTTACATCGTCCAGCGGCTGGTTTTTGACCGGTATCGCCTGATGGATGCCCAGGTGCAGCTGCGCAACGCCAGCTTTGTAGACGCTGCCACCGGCCTGCAAAACCGCTCCTCCTACACCCGCTTCGTGGAGGAGACCGACCCCAGCACCTTCATTCGCCTGTCCGTCATCTATATCGATGTGAACGGCCTGCATGAGCTGAATAACCGGCTGGGTCACGCCGCCGGTGACGAAATGCTCCGGTTTGTGGCGGAGGCCTGCGTCAAGCAGTTTCCCCAGGCTCATGTGTTCCGGCTGGGCGGCGACGAATTTCTGATTCTGTGCCCGGTGGGTACCAAGGAAGAGGTTCAGCGGTGGGTGGAGCAGCTGAATGCCACCGTGGAGGCGGCGGGCTACACCATCGCCTGCGGCGTGGAAAGCCGGATGGATCACTTTGACATTGAGGATATGGTCAGTATTGCCGATGCCAGGATGCTGGAAAATAAGGCCGACTACTACCGGGCCCGTGACCGCCGGAAGCGGTGAAGCGATCGTCTTTCAGGGGCTGCCAAAAGGCAGTCCCTGTTTTCTATAAATAAGGAATTCCCAGATTCTTCCGAGAACTATTGAATAACGCACTGGTGCGGGAGCACCACCCTTGATCAGCAAGGGGAGCCTCGGGCGGCCAGTGGCCGCCCATACCGATTCTATCGCTTGATCCTCCTCGTCAAAATACAGGCTTTCCCTCGCCTTTATCATTTAATTATTAAATGCACATGATAGATTCATAAAAACCAATTGACAGTTTCGGCAAACAGTGCTATATTGTGTGCCATCAGTATTCCACGGGCGCACAAGTGTTCGTGGATAAGAAAAAGGAGAGATTTGTATGAAAAAGATCCTTGCGGCGCTGCTTGCCGCTGTGATGGTGCTGTCCCTGGCAGCTTGCGGCGGCTCTGCTGCCCCTGCCGCCACCGAAGCGCCTGCCGCCGCTCCCGCTACGGACGCCGCCACTACGACTCCCGCCACGGAAGCTTCCGGTAAGGTTTACACCGTCGGTATCTGCCAGCTGGTCACCCATGACGCGCTGGACGCCGCCACCCAGGGCTTCCAGGACGCATTGGTTGCCAAGCTGGGCGCGGACAACGTGAAGTTTGACCTACAGAACGCTGCCGGCGATTCCAACACCTGCGCCACCATCGCCAACGGCTTTGTCGCCGAGGGCGTTGACCTGATTATGGCAAACGCCACCCCCGCCCTCCAGGCTGCCGTGGCTGCCACCGCCGACATTCCCGTTCTGGGCACCTCCGTCACCGAGTACGGCGTGGCACTGGGCATCCAGGACTTCAACGGCACCCCCGGCGGCAACGTTTCCGGCACCTCCGACCTGGCACCTCTGGAGGATCAGGCCAAGATGCTGAACACCTGGTTCCCCGATGCCAAGAATGTTGGTCTGCTGTACTGCTCCGCCGAGCCCAACTCCAAATACCAGGTGGACACCGTGGAGAAGTATCTGACCGAAATGGGCTACACCTGCAAGCAGTTCGCCTTCGTGGACTCCAACGATATGCCCGCCGTCGCCCAGGAGGCCTGCGACTTCTGCGATGTGCTGTACCTGCCCACCGATAACATGGTCGCCTCCTCCACCGAGGTCATCGACGGTATCTTCAGTGCCGCCGGCAAGCCCATCATCGCCGGTGAAGAGGGCATCTGCAAGGGATGCGGCGTAGCTACCCTGTCCATCAGCTACTACGACCTGGGCTACACCACCGGTGAGATGGCTGCCAAGATTCTGACCGGCGAGGCCGACGTTTCCACCATGCCCGTCGAGTACGCCCCCGCAACGCCCAAGTACAACGCGGAAATCTGCGCGGAACTGGGTCTGACCCCGCCCGATGGCTACGAGCCCATCGCCTAATTCCCTGAGCTTCAGGGGGTGTCGCTTACAAAAGCGGCACCCCCTCCTTTCCGTATCTGTACAAGTCCTTGGAAAAGGGGCTGAAAACCGGCCTTTTTGCCAAGGGTTCGTATGATACTGAACTCCAATTAAAATCTTAAAAAAAGATTTTAATTGCCTGAAGGGC
>UQXG01000008.1 GCA_900544945.1 uncultured Eubacteriales bacterium
ATACTCTAAGCACAAGGAGGTTGCGGTTTGGCTATGAATCCCCGCCGGTGCGAAGATGTACTAATTGCATATTTTCCTAAGGCCACTGATGAAAGTCAGTGGCCTTTTCCCATGCTTTCCCCTCCCCTCCTGGTGATTTTCGCCAAAAGCCCTACGGATGGAAAGCCCGGCATTGACAAAGCTGAAAATCGGTATTATACTACCAATATAGATTTACATGGGCATTGCTCCGCAATTTTGGAGTGATGCCACACAAAAAACACGAGCAGAGGCACTGCGTTCGCAAAGACGGCTATCCGTCAGGCGCAGGCGCTTAACAATGGAATGGGGACGAGCCCCGCATTGACCAATACCGTGTGCGTTTAGAAATCAGCCCGTCGGCGAAAGCCGGTCATTGGGGAAACCTGAGAAGGCAGGACTGATTTTGCTTGAGGCGCGAGTCGGGAGACCTACTGTTTCGTCAGAGTGTTGCTGATAATGGTTGCGGTGATATTCTCATTTTGCGGGAATATCACCGCTTTTATTTTGTAGTCAATGGCGAAAGCCCTGGCGATAAATTGCCGGACATTCCTTGGGGTGCTCGGCGGAAGGGAAGTATTCTATGAAACGACGGATATTGGCACTGCTGCTGACCCTCGTGATGCTGGTCGGTATGATCCCCACCAGCGTCTTCGCGGACGAAGCGGCGCAGGAAACCATATCGGCACCTGTGGAGGAGACGGAGGCTCCTGTCCTTGAGACGGAAGCACCCCAGACACAGCCGCCGGTAACGGAGGCTCCCGAGACGGAGGCCCCCGAAACCCAAGCCCCTACGCAGGCCCCGGAAACCGAGGCTCCCGCTACGGAGGCTCCCGAGACCCAGGCTCCCACCGAGGAGACCGAGGAAGCTCTGGACGTAATGGAGGAAAACACCCCCGCCGACCCTGTGACGGTTTCCTTCACCGTCAGCGATCAGGGCGTGCTGGCGAAGACCTCCGACGGAACGGCAGCGGTGGAGCTGCCCGTTACCGTAACGGATGTCAACTCCGACGGCATTCTGACCTTTGACGAGGCGCTGGTCGCCCTCCACGAGGCCTACTGCCCAGATGGCTACGCCCTGAACGGCAACTCCGTGAGAAAGCTCTGGGGCAGTGAGGTCACCGCTCCCATCGTTGCCAAGAACGATAAGGTTCTGGATAAGGCCGTCAACTGGAAAACCAGCACCGTTGCCGAAGGCGACAAGCTGTACGCCGCTTCCATCAAGGATACGGTGGATTATTCCGACTGCCTGAGCTACTTTGACAAGAAGGAAGTCACCGTAGAAGCCGGTAAGGAATTCACCCTGACCCTGAAGGCCGCCGGTGAATACTGGAGTGGCAACCGTGATACCTACCTGAATGCTTACGGCATTTCCGTTGGCACCTGGGAGGACGGCAGCTTCAAGGCCATCACCGGCAAGAAGACCGCTACCAACGGTTCCGTGACTCTGAGCTTCTCTGAGGCCGGTACCTACATCGTCACCGCCAATGGCATTCTGACTGGTGAGGACGACGAAGGCTACGACATGGATTGCCGGATCACCGCGCCTTACTGCATCGTCACCGTCAAGGGCAGCTCCGTGCAGCCCGCGGCGAACGCCGAGGTCACCTTCACCGTGAGCAACAAGGGCGTTCTGGCCACCACCTCCGACGGCAAGGCTGCCATCGAGCTGCCCGTCACCGTCAAGGACGTGAACAAGGACGGCATCCTGACCTACGACGAGGCTCTGGTGGCTCTGCACGAGGCCTACTGCCCCGATGGCTATACCATCAACGATGGCTTTGTCGAGAAGCTGTGGAACGTAACCACCACGCCTGTTGGCAGCTACTATTTCCTGAAGAACAACGTGGCTCTGAGTATGGGCGTGGCCGACAAGACCAGTACCGTGGCTCAGGGCGACAAGCTGTACTGCTGTGTCTTTACCGATGAGAAAAACTGGTCTGACGCGATCAGCTACTTCACCCAGACCGCCGTCACCGCCCAGGCCGGTAAGGCCTTCACCCTGAATCTCCAGGGCGGCTCTTCCATGGCCGTGGGCGGCTACAAACCCGGCAATCTGGCCGGTGCCCAGGTGGGCATCTGGAAAGACGGTAAGTTCACCGCCATTGACGGTGTCGTCACCGATTCCAAGGGCAACGCGAGTCTGACCCTGGACAAGGCCGGCACCTACATCATCTCCGCCACCGGCGAGATTCAGACCGAGATTGCCAACTGGGGAGGCGGCGACGGCACCCAGGTCATTACCGTGAACGCGCCTCTGACCGCTCCTTACTGTGTGGTCACCGTCACCGGCACTGTCGTGACCTACGCCAACGTGACCTTCAGCTATCAGGAAGCGGGCAATCAGGAGGTTTTCGCCTTCGACGAGAAGATTGCCAGCAACCTGGCCGAGAGCTACGGCTACAGGGATCTGGTTGAGGACGGCGTGTCCGCTCTGGACGTGCTGGTTCATGCCCACGAGCTGGTCTTCTTCGATCAGTTCACCCCCGAGAACGCCACGGACTTCCTGGCCATCAGTGATGCCAACTGGGTAACCAAGCGCATGGGCGAGGAATCCACCAATCTGGCCATCCTGGTCAACGGCAAGCAGGCCGCTGACGACAAGGGCACCGGTCTGTTCGTCAACCAGACCAAGGTAGTTGACGGCGACTACGTCACCTTCGGTGTGTACGAGGATGCCGCCTATTACCTGGACAAGTACATCTGGCTGGAAACCGCCGACGGAAAGCCCCTGACCGGTCAGACCTTCTACGCGAACACCGATCTTGACCTGGTCGTCAAGAGCAACTACGCCGCCTACGGCGACCCCGTTGAGGTCGTTGAGGGCGCGCAGCTGGCCACTATGGATATGAAGACCGGCAAGGTGGAAGCCGTCACCGGCAAGATTTCCGACAAGGACGGCAAGATTACCGTTCATATCCCCGAGAACCTGGCCAACAAGAAGCTCTGCTTCGTCATCACCGGCGTGGATGAGGCGATGACCGCCCTGAACGTGTTCCAGGTCGGCAACGTCGTGAAGGAGACCGATCTGGTTGAGGTTCACCTGGGCATCGGCAGCTCCGAGAATACCATCCGGGAGCTGACGCTGGATCCCACCTTCGTCCACGACACCATGGACTACACCGTGAAGCCTTTGGAGTTCGTGGAGGACGAGACCGCCCGGTATGTTTGGGTCAAGGTGGACTACATCGACTACTGCACCGCGGGCTTCAATTTCCACGGTGACACCAAGACTCTCACCGCGGAGCAGAACCGCAAGTGGGTGCGCCTTGACAAGCTGGTTCCCGGCGCGGAAGCCAGCGTTCTGACCCTGACCTCTTCCGCCAAGGGCGGCTTTGACAAGACCTACACCATCACCGTCTCCATGGAGAAGGGCAAGGCTCTGCTGTGGAAGACTGACCTGACCGGAGAAGCTCTGACCATCGGTCAGAACACCCAGAATACTCTGACGGTAGAGGCCGGCTACACCAAGGATGTGACCGACTCCCCCGCCATCAGCTATCAGTGGTATGTGAACACCACCGCTTCCACCGAGGGCGGCAAGGCCGTGGCCGGTGCTACCGAAGCCACCCTGACCGTCCCCAGCGATACCCTGGGCACCTTCTACTATTACGCCGTGGCTTCCAGCACCGGTCTGGAATCCGCCACCAGCAAGATTGTGGAAGTCACCGTCAAGGCGGTGCCCAAGAGCATTACCCTGACCTCCGACTATCCCTACTCCTTCCCCTCCACCAGCACCAATGCCCTTGGCGGCGTGACCTACGCTGTCAAGCAGGGTACCACCATGCGGCTGAAAGCTGTGGACGAAAACGGTGAGGAAACTCCCGTCATCTGGAAGAATGAGGGTGCTTATGGCGGCAAGTTTGATACCGAAACCGGTATCTACACCATCAATTCCGCCAGCTACACCTATGTGTCCGCTGTCTCCGCTCTGGATTCCAATGTGTCCAGCGGCAAAATGATCATTGACGTTAAGTTCTACGCCATCACCGACTACTATAAGAACCAGAACGTTGCGCTGAGCACTGACGGCCAGTCCGTAAAGAAGGTCTCCGTCATCGGCGGCGTGACCAACTACAACAGCTGGGAAGTCCAGGCTCCCGACGGTGTCATGAAGCTCATCAAGCCGGACACCACCTCCGGCTCTCTGGAAATGAATGTCCTGCGGCCTGGCACGGTGGATGTCAAGCTCACCGTGAACGTCAGCCCCGAGGGCGTGGAGAAGCTCACCGATACCGCCACCATCAACGTCACCGGCGTGGCCGTTGAAAACGACCAGGGCGGCCAGGGTAAGGTCTATCTGGAGCTGACCTCCGATAATAAGGCCCCCACCACCCAGCTCAAGGCCTACACCGAGAGCGGCCGCACCGTGGCCTCCTGGAGCAGTGCCGACGAGACCATCGCCACCGTGGACGAGAACGGTGTCGTCACCGCCCACGCCGTGGGCAGTGTCATCATCACCGCCACCGATGACAAGGGCACCAAGGGCGGCATCAAGGTGGTCGTCTCCGATACCCAGAATCCCACCTTTGAGACCCTGGCTCTGTTCGGCATCACCCAATCCACCTTCAAGTACGATGTCAACAAGAAGGATTACACCGGCATCAAGCTGAGCAATTACAGCACCAAGATCCTGACCATCAAGAGTGATACCCTCTTCGATGACAAGAAGCTGGACTGCGTTGCCACCTATACCAACGAAGACGGCGAAGCTGTCAGCATTCCCATTCCCTCCGCGACCCAGACCCAGCTGCCCGGTATGCCCTTCGGTGTCACCGTGGTCACACTGACTCTGAGTGACAAGACTGATCCGGAGATCAAGTCTGTTTACACCCTGGAAGTCACCCGTGTCCGTGACACCACCAAGACCCTTGGTGCGAACGGCTGGGGCGGCACCAAAGTGGCACTGTACGCCGCCGACGGCGGTGCTCTGTCCTCCGCTCTGTACCTGGATAAGGCCGAAGGCTATCTGTTCCAGGCCAGCGAGACCGGTGTGAAGAACAGCACCTACACCTGGGCCAATACCAAGTACTACTACCGTGCCTTCATGCAGAACGGTCGTCCTGACTTCTCGGCTCTGCTCAAGGGTCAAACCGTTTACACCCACGTCCGTTACTCCATCGATGACGGTGCCACCTGGAAGGAACTGGCCCAGGGCGGCGGACAGACCGACGCAATCGCCTTCCCCGAAGTCACTGAGGAAGGCAAGAACGCCGAGGTCAAGCTCACCGTCCAGGTCGTCTGTGATGACGCTTACTTCACCGCAGGCAACGCCTACCCGGAGATGACCGCCAGCAAGGAAAAGCTGCTGATTCCCAGCGAATCCGGCAACGTCACCGTTGACGGCGTCAAGTACACTCAGGTGGGCTCCACCTACACCTTCTGGGTCGAGCAGCTGCCCCAGGTGGAGCAGCCCAGAATCACCACCGCCACCGCCACCGCTGGCGACTGGTACCCTGCCTTCGATCCTGAGGCTTTCTCTTACAAGCTCTCCATTCCCACCGATTCTGCCGAATATCCCACCCTGACCTTCACCATTGGCGAGGGCTGCACGGTCAAGCTGGGCACTAAGGCTCTGACTGCCGACGAGAATGGCAATTACACCGTAAAGCTGACTGCCTCCGAGCAGAAGATCAACGTGACCCTGAACGGCCTGACTCAGCCCTATGTCTTCTCCGCCTCCAAGCGTGTGGCAAACGGTGCCGACAAGCTGGTTGACTATCTGTGCATCAACAGCCAGTATACCAACATCAGCTACGGCTTCGCCGGCGAGGGCACGCTGGGCGGCACCCTCAAGTCCCTGGGTAACTTCGGCGGCTACGCCACCTACTACTTTGAAGACGGCCTGACGGACGATCCCGCCAACAAGTACGGCGTTGACTTCTACATCGACGGCAACGCCTTCAAGGACACCTCCACCGGCACCGGCCTGGGCTCCATGGAACCCGGTCAGGTCTGGGTCTCCGAGGACGGCAACACCTGGTACGCCCTGGCTGGCTCTCAGCACTACACCAACGCCATCTGGGACTACACCGTCACCTACACCAAGAACGGTTCCGGCACTCACTGGTCCGACAACTACGGCAACTCCGATACCAGTGTTCCCAACCGCACCTTCAGCTGGCCTCTGACCAGTGTATACTTCCTGAACGAGGCTCTGAAGGACAGCGACACCATCACCCTGTCCGGCATCCTGATTCCCAGTGTCAGGGGTATGGTCGGCCCGGATGATTTCAGCACCTACTCCAGCGGTGCCAAGTTCGGCTACGTTGACGTTATGCAAAACGGCACCGACAACCCCTACGGCTACAACGACGACTACACGAACGAAAGCTCCGGCTTCGACCTGGCCTGGGCCGTCGACGGCAACGGCAACCCCGTGAACGTCTCCGGCAAGTCCTTCCACTATGTGAAGGTGGTCACCGCCTCCAACATCGTGGCCGGTGCCGCCAACGAGAAGTCCACCGAGGTACTCAAGGTCTACCGGGCCACCTCCGCCGGTGCTTCCGTGGGCCAGACCCCCGCTCCCACCGCCATCACCTTCTCCGACGGCACCACCAACTACACCCTGACTCCCGTGGCCGGCCAGCAGACCTATGAACTGACCCTGCCCATGAAGTCCGCGTCCATCTCTGTCGCCGGCGGCGCGCAGAACATCTACGTCAACGATCAGCGTATCGCCTCCGATACCGCCAGCAAGGCCATTGCCATCACCAAGGACAACACCCTGGTTCGTGTCATTGTCCAGTCCGGCGACATGGAGCCCACCATCTACCTGCTCAAGCTCACCAGCCGTGAGGCCACCGAGGCCGATATGCCCGTGGTCACCACCCAGCCTGTCTCCGCCACCTACCGGGTAGGCGACGACATGACCGCGCTGAGTGTGGAAGCTGAGGTCGAGGGCAACTACAAGAAGCTCAGCTACCAGTGGTACGTCACCGACACAGCTCCCGTGGAAGGCCAGCCCATTGAGGGTGCCACCGCCATTGAGGGCGCCACCGAGGCAACCTACGAGCTGGGCAAGGCCGTGGACGGCGGCACCAAGTACTACTTCTGCACCGTCACCAACGCCGTGGTCAGCCAGTACAGCGTCAACTCCGACGTGGCTGCCATCACCGTCAAGACCGACAAGGACATCATCCATGAGAACCTGACCGGTACCGGCACCGAGGCCGATCCTTACGAGATCACCTCCGGCGAGGATTACGCTTTCGTTGCCCAGATGGTCAAGGACGGCTACTCCTTCTCCGGCGAGTACCTGGCCCAGACCGAGGACGTGACCCTGCCCGAGGGCTGGGAGCCCATCGGTGTGCTGATTGATCCCAGCGTGGGCCACATCAACAACGGCAAGAACATGCGCGCCTTCAGCGGCCATCTGGACGGCAAGGGCAACACCCTGACCGTGCCCGAGGGCGGACTGCCTCTGTTCGGCTACGTCAAGGACGCTTATGTCAGCGATCTGAACATCTACGGCACCCGGATCGAGGGCTACGGCCTGGTCAACAACTACGAGGGCGTGGGCCTGAGCGGCAACGCTGTCACCATTGACCATGTGACCCTGAAGTCCGGCACCAAGACCCTGAAGTCCGGCCTGATTGGCACCTACATCACCAACAACAGCTTTGCCGGATGCTCCGGCGGTTACACCGTCACCATCCGCAACTGTGTGGCGGAGGAAGGCGTTGTCATCGGCTACGACGGAACCCAGTCTCAGATCGGTACCTTCGCCGGTCGGTTCAACGGCACCATTGAGAACTGTGTCAGCTACGCTACCGTCAAGGGCGTCAAGTACGTCGGCGGTATCGGCGGCACCCAGGATAACTCCATGTATGCCAACAAGTATCTGAACTGCACCTTCGGCGGCACCGTCGAGGCTACCGGCGAGCTGGCTGGCGGTATCGTGGGCGGCGGCTATCCCCAGAATTCCGCACCCAACGCCATCCGTGCCAACATCATTGGCTGTAAGGTCACCGGCTCCGTCACCGGTTCCGACAAGGTCGGCGGTATCGAAGGCGGCAACGACACCATCGTGCAGACCTACGCCAACGGCCCCTTCAAGTTCCAGAACAACACCTTCGCCGGCACCGTCACCGCCACCAACGGCACTGTCGTCGGTTCCCTGATCGGTTACCTGCAGGGCCTGAGCAAGTACGACTACATCTCCGGCAACACCTCCTACACCAAGACTCTGCCTCCCATTGGCCGGGTTGAGTATGTGGATACCAACGCTGCCGAGCACGAGAATGTAATCGGTCAGAACTACGTCAACACCGAGAAGAGCACCGCGGGCCTGCCCAAGCTGGACATCCCCTGGTTCAGCTGGAAGAAGGGCTTCAACCGTACCGACGACCTGCTGGGTGCCAATGCCGACACCATGTGCAACACCTCCGGCGGCTCCGTTCCCGAAACCGTGGATTCTGAGCTGGTCGGCGGCAAGTCCACCAAGCTCTCCGCCGTGGACGTGGAAACCGGCAAGACCATCCCCGCCTCCTCCGTCACCTGGACGCTTGCCAACCCCGATGACGCGGCTTACGCCACCGTCACCGCCGACGGCACCGTGAAATCCTATGTGGTTGCTTCCAAGCACGACGTCACCTTCCTGGGTGCTCTGAAGAACGGTTACTCCGGCTTCGTCAAGCACACCATTACCATCTATCCGCCCGTGAGCCTGGTCGAGATCCACAGTGGCGACAAGAACGTCACCGGCGAGACTCTGTACCTGAACGGCACCGAGGGCGCTGAGCTTGCTCTCACCGCGAAGCTTTATCCCACCGATGCCAAGGAAGGCATCACCTGGAAATCCTCCAACACCAAGGTGCTCACCGTTGAGGACGGCACCGTCCGGTATGTGGCCGGCACCGGCACTGTCACCGTCACCGCCACCGCAAACGACGGCAGCAAGAAGTCCGCTTCCGTGAAGGTTCAGGTTGGTCTGCTGACCCAGAGCGTCACCATTACCGAGCCCGAGACTACCACTCTGCGCTCCGGCAAGTCCCTGACCCTGAAGGCCACCACCGAGCCCGTGAAGCCCACCGTCTCCGGTGTCACCTTCCAGCTGGTGAACAGCGCCGACAGCGTTTACGCCACCGTCGCCGCCAACGGCAAGGTCACCGCCAAGACCGTCAACGAGCCTCACGCCGTGCAGGTCGTGGCCGCCAGCAAGGACGGTCAGGCCAAGAGTGAACCCATCACCCTGACCATCCTGCCCAAGTCCAACCAGACTCTGATTCTCAAGTCCGGCACCGACTATGTGACCAAGACTACCCTGATCCGCAACATTGGCGAAACCATTGCGCTGAAGGCCTACACGCTGGATGTGTCCAGCGAAGTGCCCACCGAGGTGGAAGCTGAGGACGTGACCTGGAAGTCCTCCAACGCCAAGGTTGCCACCGTGGACGAAACCGGCAAGGTCGAGTGCCTGGCCAAGGGCAAAGCAACCGTCTCCGCTCTGGTGGACGGCAAGGTTCAGGCAACTGTCACCGTCAGCGTCACCACTCTGGTGGAAAGCCTGACCATCGGCAGCAAGACCGGTACCTTCACCCTGGCCTCCGGCAAGAAGCTGAACCTGACCGCTACCGTGGCTCCCGCTGAGGCTGCCAACAAGGCTGTTACCTGGGCAATCACCGAAGGCAGCGAATACGCCAAGATTTCCGGCTCCGGTGTGGTTACCGCCAATAAGAACCTGACCGTGCCTGTCACCGTCACCGTTCAGGCTGCCGCCAAGGATGGCTCCGGTGTCACCGCCAAGCAGGAAATCACCATTAACCCCCTGTCCTACGGCGTGGAGATCAAGCGTCCCAACGCTTCCGAGAACACCACTCTGGTCTGGGATATGGCTGATCGGAATGTCATCCGGCTCAGTGCCAAGGTCTACCCCCTGTCTGCCGAGCAGTCTGTGACCTGGAAGTCCTCCAATGCCAAGGTTGCCTCCATTGACGCAAGCGGCAAGATCACCTGCCTGAAAGCCGGTACCGTAACCATCACCGCCACCGCAAACGATGGCTCCGGCAAGAAGGCCTCTTTCAAGCTCCAGATCGTCAAACTGGTGAAGTTTCTGGGACTGGTGGACGTCAGCGTGGCCGGCGGTAAGTCCGTCACCCTGAAGCCCCTCATTGGTCCTGCCGACACCACCAACAAGAAGCTGGCCTGGAGCGTGTCCGAGAACAAGTATGGCATCAAGATCAACGGTTCCGGTAAGGTCAGCACCAAGGCCGTCACCGAGCCCGTGAACGTGACCGTCACCGTCTCCGCGCTGGATGGCAGCGGCGTGAGTGCCTCCTGCGAGGTCACCGTCTATCCCGCTACCACCAAGGTCACCATCTCCGCCAAGGGCGGCGATCTGCCCGCTTCCATCGCCGTGGACACTACGCTGGAGCTGACCGCTTCCAGCCTGCCTGAGAACACGGCAGACGTCTACACCTGGAAGAGCAGCAATGAGAAGATCGCTGCCGTGGACGCAAACGGTGTTGTCACCGCCATTAAGGCCGGCAAGGTAAAGATTACCTGCACCGCCGCCGACGGCACGAACAAGTCCGCTTCCGTCACCTTGAAGATCGTCGAGGCCATCGAGACTCCCCCGAAGCTGTAATCGCTTCAGACGCAAATTCCTGACCAGCCAGCCGACTCCCTCCGGGGAGCCGGCTGGCTTTCTTTTTACACAAGGGAGCCGGAGGTACTCCCGCACCCGCACAATCTTCGTGCCCCGGCCATGGAATTGTCCCCATTATCCCCGAATATCCGTTGACAAATCGATAAAAAAAGGGTAAAATACTGATACTTACAGATACTCCCGCAAATCAAATACGCTGCATGGCGTCATCCACGCTGCCCCGTTTTCGCGGCAGGTGCGGTGATCAGGAAATCCGGTCAGATTCCGGAGCATATCCCCGATGCTGTAGGCGCGGAGCCTGTGCCCCTTCGGAGCGATCCGGTCACTGGGAAACTGGGAAGGCAGGGCACGGACGTTACCACGCGCGAGCCAGAAGATCAGCCATGATCGAGTCCGGAGGACGCTCTCAGGAGCGGAAGATGGCACCTTGGGAGCGAATAAAAACGGTCGCATTGGTATTTTGCCAATGCTTTTTCTTTTGCCTGAAAGGAGTTTTTCGATGCGCAGATGGTTCGCTGGCTTCTTAGCCGCCTGGATTCTGATGGGGCCGGTGCTCTCCCTGAGTGCCGGTGCGGCAGAAATGGAGCAGCCCCTCTATTCGGCTGCCGTGCCGGAGACTACGGCGGAGACTACGGAAACCTCCACCGAAGCCACCGAGCATATTCCGGAGGACACTACCGCCGCGACCGAGGAAACGGTGCATTCTGCCGAAGCAGCCGTCACCACGCCCCCCACGGTGGAAACAACCCCCGTGGAGACCGTCCCCGCCACCGTCAGCACCGCCCCCACGGAAACGGTGTCGACGACTGTCCCGGAGACCCAGCCCACAACAGAGGAATCCACAGCAGAGACCCAGTCTCAGGAAATCCCAGACCCAGCGGAAACCACCGAGGAAACCCAGCCTGCCGAAGAAGAGCCCCCCAAGAAGACCCTGTGGGAGATGATCCAGGAGTTCCTGGGGCTCATGGAAGAGGACAGCGCTCTGGAGGCCATGTCTCTGTCCGACGCCCAGGGAAATGTCCTGGCCCTGACCCCGGAATTCACCCCCAACTGTCATACCTACGGGGTGCAGATTCCGGCGGACGGCGAGCTGTCCCTGACCCTGGAACCGGGTGCGGATTACCGGATTTATGTAAATGGGACGGTTCTGGAGGAAAATCGGTACGTTTTCACCCCTCAGTGGGATTCCCAGGGGCTTTTCCAGCTGAAGCTGACACTGCTGGGCAAGAGCCTGTATGACGAGGACGAATACACCCTGTCCCTGGTTCTGACTCCCACGGCCCAGGCTCTGGAAATCACCCAGCCGCCGGAAAAAACCGAATATCAGGCCGGAGAAACCTTCGACCCCACGGGGCTGGAAGTCAAAGTCACGCTCTCCGACGGCTCCACCCTGGTACCCAAGGCCGAGGAACTGACCTTCTCCCCCGCCGAAGCGCTCACCGCGGCGGATACTGCCGTCACCGTTCAGTACGAGGATGCCAGCGCCCAGATTGAAGTCCGGGTCTCCGGCCTGGAAGGCGACGGCTCTAGGGATAAGCCCTACCTCCTGAAAACCCAGGAGGATCTGTTCCTGCTGGACGAGTGGGTCACGGCGGGCGAAGACCAGGCGGGCCTTTACTTCCAGCTGACCCAGGACATTGAAATTACGGACGCCTGGGACGGCATCGGCGACAAGAATCATCCCTTCTCCGGGGATTTTAACGGCAAAAACTTCCAGATCACCATTCCCGCCGGGGGCAAGGCCCTGTTTTCCCGCACCCGGGAGGCAACGGTACGGAATCTGAAAGTTTACGGCCCCCGGATTGAGGACTACGGCCTGGTAAGCAACTATGTGGTGGACTACGACACGGAGCTTTACGTCACCTTCCGGAACGTCACCCTGGTTTCCGGCACCCAGACCCTGTATTCCGGCTTCATCGGCGGCTACGCCTCCGGCCAGGACGCCGTAAACATTGTCAAGTGTACCATTGAGCCTGGGGTCGTCATCGGCTATGACAAGAAGCAAAGCCACATTGGCTCCTTCGGCGGCGAGTTCAACGGCTACATCCAGAATTCCACCAGCGCCGCCACGGTCTACGGCGTGAACTATGTGGGTGGTCTGGTCGGCAACAAGGGCCAGTCCATGGGCGATTTTGAGATCACCGGCTCCTCCTTCACCGGCACCCTGTCCGCCACCGGGAAATGCGTGGGCGGCATTGTGGGCGGCGGCTACGCCGGCACCGGCTGGGGACTGGACACCGCCCCCAACACCCGGGGCGTGGTCATTCGGAGCTGCGCCGTCAGCGGCAGCGTCTCCGGTGGCGTGGGCGTAGGCGGTATTCTCGGCGCAGAAAACTGCGCCCAGCAGTTCTGGGACAACGGCGTATGCGAGATAACGGGCAATGAATTCACCGGCTCTGTCCACGGCTCCAAGTTCGTCGGCGGTGTCATTGGCTTCATGCAGTCCCTGAATGCCGACGCCTCCATCAGCAATAACTACTATAAAAACGCCTCCCAGGGCATCGGCGCCGTGGCCCATGTGGACACCAGTGCCCTGTCCAATGGCTTCCACGGGGACACCTATTACTACAACACCTCCAAATACGTCCCCGACGGCCAGGGCGGCGTAAAATCCTACGACGATGAGATCAACTGCGTCAAGCTGAAGCTCTATATCGACCTGCCTACCATCGGCAGCTCCGAAAGCGGCGACACCCGGGCGGTTTCCAAGCCCGCTCTGAACCGGACGGACGATCCCCTGGGCGTGGACAAAACCAAGCTCTGCCACACCGACGGGGTCACGGAAAGCCGGGTCACCAAGCTGGCTGCTTCCGGCAGCTGCAAAACCGAGTACGTCCAGGGAGAGGCTCTTGACCTCACCGGCCTGATCCTCACCGCCACCTGGAGCACCGGGGAAACCACCGAGGTTGCCCTGAAAGACGTGACCGTCTCCGGCTTCGACACCAACACGCCGGGCACCCAGACCGTCAAACTGACCTACCAGGGAGCGGAAGCCCGGCTCACCGTCATCGTCACCCCAAAATCCACGGACATCACCGTGACCGTGACCATTCTGGGCGACAGCAAGCACGGCGACAACGGCTCCATCCACGGCCTTGCCATGGGCGGTCTGACCACCTGGGTCAGCAGCACCAAGATCACCGCCAAATCCACCAATACGGTCTGGGATGTGCTCCAGCCCCTGCTGGACGAAAAGGGCTACACCTACTCCGCCAGCGACAACAACAAGTACGGCTCCGTGTACATCGCCTCCATCAACGGCCTGGGTGAATTCACCAACGGCCCCAATTCCGGCTGGATGTACACCTTCAACGGCACTCATCCGAACCGGGGCGTCTCCGCCTACTACCTGAAAGACAACGCCAAGATTGTCCTGCACTACACCGACGACTACACCTATGAGGAAGGCGGCAAGAATTACGGCAAAACCCCCGGCAGCGAGGACGCTGCCAAGGAAGTCATTGCCCTGATTCAGAAAATCGGCACTGTGGCCTACACAAACGCCTGCAAGAGCCGGATCGACGCCGCCCGGAAGGCCTATGACGCTCTGACCGATGCCGAAAAGGCCAAAGTCACGAACTTTGAAACTCTCAAAAGTGCGGAAGCCAAATATGAAGAGCTGAAAAAGGCCGCCCAGAAGGCCAACGCCGAGAAGGTGGAAAAGCTCATTAAGGCTATCCCGAACCCGGTGACAAAGGCCAGCAAATCGGCCATCGACAAGGCCCGGAAGGCCTACGACGGTCTGACCGAGGAAGAGCGGAAGCTGGTCACAAACCTGAAGGTTCTGACCGGGGCAGAGGCCGCCTACGCAAAGCTCACCGCCACAAAAACGGATCTGGCAAAGGCTCAGGCCGTCATGGACGCAATCAAGGCTCTGCCCGCCTCGCCGGATGCCAAGTCTCTGGAGGCCGTCCGGAAGGCCTACGACCGGCTGACCGCCCGGCAAAAGCTGCTGGTGGAAAACTACGGGGTTCTGGAAGCGGCGGAGGCCAGACTTTCCGGTGAAACCGCCGTCATCACGGCCGAAAGCCGCTATAAGGCCACGGGAGAATATATTCAAAGCCTGGGTACCCCCAGTGTAGGCCCCATCGGCGGCGAATGGGGGGTGCTAGGTCTGGCTCGGTCGGATCTGACCGTGCCCGGCCTGAAGGACTACTGTCAGAAGGCTCTGGAATTTATCCGGCAGTCCATCGATCCTGCCACCATGCGGCTGCATTCGGCCAAATCCACGGACAATTCCCGGATGATTCTGGCTCTGACGGCCATCGGCAAGGATGCCACCAACATTGACGGCTACAACCTGGTGGCGGGCCTCAGCGATCTGGACTATGTGACCTATCAGGGCAATAACGGCCCGATCTGGGCACTGATTGCCCTGGATTCCGGCAACTACCCTGCCTCCGGCACCGCCACCCGTCAGGCTCTGCTGGAAACAATTCTGTCTGCTCAGACCTCCGATGGGGGCTGGGCCGTCACCGGAAGCAAAGCGGATACGGACATGACCGGCATGGCCCTACAGGCTCTGGCTCCCTACTATGAAACCAACGAGCAAGTCCGCGCCGCCGTGGACAAGGCCATTGACAAGCTGTCTCAGATGCAGCAGGCGGACGGCTCCTTCTGTGCGGACTACGGCGACGGAAACCCGGTTGCCACCAGCGAATCCATCGCCCAGGTCATCACCGGCCTGACCGCCCTGGGCATCGACCCGGCCACCGATTCCCGGTTTGTCAAGTCCGGCGGCTCAGCCCTGGATGCTCTGCTTCGCTACTATGTGGACGGCGGCGGCTTCCGGCATCTACTGGAGGGAGAACGGGACGGCATGGCCACCGAACAGGGCTACTATGCTTTGACTGCCTATTTCCGCTTCCGCAATGGAGAAACCGCCCTGTACGATATGACGGACGTTCTGGACAAGGGCGGCGATCCGGTGGATGCCCCTTCCCAGGTTTCCGTGAAGAAGGACACCAAACTCACCCAGTCCGAGAAGGAAAAGAGTGTCTCTCCCCTGCTGATTGTCGGCATTGCCCTGATAGTTCTGGGCGCAGGCACGGTGGCCGCCCTGGTAATTCTCCGGAAAACCTGCGAAAATGAGGAATGATTTATGAAGAAGAAAACCGCGAATTTTCTGATGGTTCTGGCCATTGCCATTATCGTCGTGGGAGGCGTGCTGCTGGCCTTCGCCCTCCGGGAGCAAACCTCGGATCACCTGGGCAGCAGTTATCAGATTGCCCCCATTCCCGACAATTACCTTGCCGGCGGCGGGGACAAGACCTGCACCATCACCATTGTCTGTCCCACGATTTTCGACAATCTGAACAGCCTGAATGCGGAAAAAGCGCCTTTTGTTCCCAAAGATGGTACCATTCTGCCGTCCACGAAGGTCACTTTCACCGAGGGAGAAACGGTATTCGATGTGCTCAAGCGGGTCTGCGACGCGGCCCAGCTGCAAATCGAGTACAGCTACACCCCCCTGTACGAAAGCTACTATGTAGAGGGCATCAACCATCTGTATGAGTTTGACTGCGGCCCGGAATCCGGCTGGATGTACAAGGTCAACGAGTGGTTTCCCAACTACGGCTGCTCCGCCTACACCCTGAAGGACGGGGACGACATTGTCTGGTGCTACACCTGCACCGGCCTGGGTGCGGACGTGGGCGAGACCTGGATGGGTGACCAATGAGCAGCGACGCCTTCTCCAACCGGCACCCGGCGGTTAATTTCGTCTTTTTCCTGGTGGTCATCTGCTGCGCCGCAGTCATCCAGCACCCGGCCTATCTGGCGGTAGGCATTTTCAGCGGGGCGGTGTACTACCTGCTGCTGCATGGCAGCAGGGGGCTTCTTGGGATTGCCGGAATGCTCCCTATCTTTCTCATTTTGTCTCTGCTCAATCCCCTGTTCAACACCTACGGCGAGCATATTCTGTTTCATCTTTTCGGCAGACCCTACACCCTGGAGGCTCTGCTCTACGGCTTTGCCATCGGCGGAACCTTTCTGGAGATGCTCCTGTGGTTCGGCTGCTACAACCAGGTTCTCACCAGCGACAAATTCACCGCTCTTTTCGGCAATCTGATTCCCGCACTGTCACTGCTGCTGGTAATGGTTCTGCGGCTGATTCCCAGCTTTCTTCGCAAGGCCGCTCAGCTGACCGGCGCCCGGAAATCCATCGGCAAAGGAGCCGCCGAAGGCAGCTCCAATCAGGAAAAGCTCACGGACGGCATGGCCATTCTGGGTGCGCTGACCTCCTGGGCTTTAGAGGGCAGCATCGTCACCGCCGATTCCATGCGCTCCCGGGGCTATGGCACCGCCAAACGCAGCAGCTTTCAGATTTATCGGATGACCGGACAGGACGGATGGCTTCTTGCCCTTATGGGGCTGCTGCTGGCAGCCCTGGTTTTCCTGGGAAATACCCATTCAGACTTTACGCCGGTGCTGGATATGGCGCCGATTCGGGGCAGGAATGCCCTGGGGCTTGCCGCCTATGGGGCATTTGCCCTGCTTCCCGCCGCATTACACACAAAGGAGGCCATTGCATGGCACATTTCGAGATCCGGAATCTGACCTTCTCCTATGCCGCCGCCAAGGGGCGGCACAGCCTGGAGAACGTCAGTCTTTCCATTGAACAGGGAGAATTTCTTGTCCTGTGCGGTGCCTCCGGCAGTGGGAAAAGCACCCTGCTGCGTCAGCTGAAAGCCGTGCTGACCCCCAGCGGAAAACGCAGTGGGGAGGTCCTCTTCCATGGCGTGCCCCTGAGTCAGGTTCCCGACCGGGATCAGGCGGCAAAAATCGGCTTTGTCATGCAGAATCCGGACGATCAGATCGTCACGGACAAGGTCTGGCACGAGCTGGCCTTCGGCCTGGAAAGCCTGGGCTGCGACCAGAAGACCATGCGGGCCCGGGTTGCGGAAATGGCCTGCTATTTCGGCATTCAGGACTGGTTCCATCGGGATGTGGCCACCCTCTCCGGCGGCCAGAAGCAGCTGCTGAATCTGGCCTCCATTATGGCCATGCAGCCGGAGGTGCTGATTCTGGACGAGCCCACCAGCCAATTAGACCCCATCGCCGCCTCGGATTTTCTGAACACCGTCCGGAAAATCAACATGGAACTGGGCACCACCGTGCTCATCACCGAGCATCGGCTGGAAGACATCTTCCCCTATGCTGACCGGGCGGTGGTCATGGACGGGGGCAGAATTCTGGCAGACGATACCCCCAGCCGGGTGGGTCAGCTGCTCTTTGCCCGGAATCACCCCATGTTCACCGCCATGCCCACCCCGGTGCGGGTATTCTACGGAGCCGGGTGCGGCGGAGAAAGCCCGCTGACGGTTCGTCAGGGACGAAGCTGGCTCAGCCGGGAATTTCCGGAAGCCCCCGAAAAGAATACCGTTCCCGCCCCGGCACTTCCCGAGGAAGTGGAAAATCCGGCGCTGATGCTCAAAGAACTCTGGTTCCGGTATGAAAAGGATTCCCCGGACATTCTCCGTGGAGTCAGTGCGGAGGTTCCCGCCGGAAGCCTCTACGCCATCTTAGGCGGCAACGGCGCCGGAAAATCCACCACCCTGAAGGCCATTTCCGGTATCTGTCGTCCCTACCGGGGCAAAATCACCCTCTTCGGAAAGTCCATGGAAAAATACAAGTCTTCCGAGCTGTTCCGGGGCTGTCTTGCCATGCTGCCCCAGGATCCCAAGAGCCTGTTTGTAAAGAAAACCGTCCGGGAGGAACTGGAGGAAATGACGAAGGATACTTCCGCCATTTCCGAAATTGCCCGGCTGTGCCAGATTGAATCCCTTCTCGGCAGCCATCCTTATGACCTGTCCGGCGGCGAGCAGCAACGAGCCGCCCTTGCCAAGGTGCTGCTCACCAAGCCCCGGCTTCTTCTGCTGGACGAACCCACCAAGGGCATCGACTGTTTCTTCAAGGAGACCTTCGCAAAGATTCTGGCCGACCTGAAGGCCCAGGGCATTACCGTCGTTATGGTGTCCCACGACGTGGAGTTCTGCGCCCGGTACGCCGATGTGGTGGCCATGTTCTTCGACGGCCAGATTCTCACTGCGGATACTCCCCGCCGGTTCTTCGGGGCCAACAGCTTCTACACCACCGCCGCCCACCGGATGAGCCGTCACGTCTTTACCGGTGCGGTCACCGCCGAGGATGTCATCGCCCTTTACCGGAAGAACAAGGAGGCCGACCAATGAAAAAATCCCACATTGCCATGCTGCTGATCTTCCTGCTGGTGATTCCCGCCACCCTGTTCTTTGGCCTCCGGCTGACGGGCCGAGCCTATTATCTCACCAGCACCCTGGTAATCGCCGAAATTCTCGTTCCCTTCCTGCTGGCCTTCGAGGATCGGAAGCCCCAGGCCCGGGAGCTGGTGGTGCTGGCGGTGCTGTCCGCCCTGGCGGTTGCCGCCCGGGTAGCGATCCCCATTCCCAGCTTTAAGGCGATTTTCGCCGTCATCATGCTCTCCGGCATTGCCTTCGGCCCGGAAAGCGGCTTTCTGGTGGGGGCCGTTTCCGCCTTTGCCAGCAACTTTTTCTATGGTCAGGGAGCCTACACTCCCTGGCAGATGTTCGCTTACGGTGCCGGCGGGATGCTGGCGGGCTTCCTGTTCGCCAAGGGACGCCTGCCCCAAAAGCCCCTGGTCATGGCCATTTTCGGCTTTGCGGCGACGCTCTTTTTCGTTGGGCCGCTTCTGGACACCTGCTCGGTATTTCTCATGCTGCCGGTCGTCAATCTTCAGACGGCCTGGCCATTGTATCTGTCCGGATTTCCGGTAAATCTGAGCCAGGGCGTGTGCACCTTCCTGACCATGCTGCTCTTTGGCCGTCCCCTTCTGGAAAAGCTGGATCGGGTAAAGCTGCAATACGGCATGACGGAGGACGACAATGGGGTTTGAAGCCTGCCATCCGGCAGTTAACTTTATCTTTTTCGCTTCCGTTCTCTGGGGGGCGGTGTCCTTTCAGCACCCGGTATTTCTGGCCATTGCCTGGCTGTGCGCCTTTGCCTACAGCGTCCGCCGAGCGGGGCGAAAGGCAGTGATTTTCAACCTCTTCCTGCTGCCGCTGATTGTGATTTTCGCCCTGTACTACAGCGCCTACCATCATTTCGGCGTGACGGTGCTCCGGAAGAATTTCATCGGCAACAGCATGACCCTGGAAAGCCTTGTCTACGGGCTGGTCATCGGCGTTCGATTTTCCGCCGTGTGTATGTGGCTGGAATCCCTGTTTTCCGTGGTTTCTTCGGATAAAATCATCTATTTATTCGGCAGAATCAGCCCCAGGCTTTCTTTATTTGCCACCATCCTGCTGCGCTTTCTCCCCCGGCTTTCCCGGGAGGCTGGAAGAATCAATCTGGCCAGGAAGGCCGTCGGCCGGGGTGCCGGTCAGGGGAATCTCCTCCGGCGGTTTTGTAACTGCCTGGGGATTTTCTCCATGCTGATCACCTGGATGATCTCCGCCCTGGCTCTGGAATCCGATTCCATGCGCTCCCGTGGGAGCCTGCTCCCGGGGCGGACAGCCTTCTCCATTTACCGATTTGACAACCGGGACAGGGCTTTCGTCATTTCGCTGTTCACCTACCTGACCCTGACTCTCATGGGGGCAATTCTGGGCACCGGCCGAATGTGGTACAATCCCAGAATCCTCTGGCGTCCTCTGAACGCCCTGGGTCTTCTCACCGCCGCCGGATATCTGGCGCTGTGCCTGATGCCCCTTGGACTGGAACTCTGGACGGATTACCGGTTCCGCAAAGCCCGGACTTCCTGAACGAAATAACAGGCGCACTGCATTTCGCAGTGCGCCTGTCCTTCTACTATTTACCCATTCACCGCATCCACGAACCGCAGGAAAGCGTTTCTTCCCTCCTGGGTGTTCTTGTAGACACCCGCGTCCTCCAGGACTTCGGTGAACACCTTTCCCGTCTCCTGAAGCACAATGTCCAGGACGTTGTCCGGGGTGAAGGTGTACCGCTTTTTCAGCTCCTCTACCCAGGGGGCGTGCTTGCTCAGCACCTCGTCCGCGCCGATGTCCCGACCTTCCACAATGGCCTGAGCCAGATCCGTCAGCTCCTTTTTCAGCCGGCTGGGAAGCACCGCCAGACCCATGACCTCGATGAGACCGATGTTCTCCTTCTTGATGTGGTGCTTGTCCGCGTGGGGATGGAATACCCCCAGGGGATGCTCTGGGGTAGTAATGTTGCACCGCAGCACCAGATCCAGCTCATAGAGCTTTCCTCTGCGCCGGGCAATGGGGGTAATGGTATTGTGAGGCTCTCCGTCGGAAAAGGCCACCACGCCCACGCTTTCATCGGAATAGCCCCGCCAGCAGGTGAGAATCTTGTCTGCCAGCGCTGCCAGCCGCTCCGGATTCTCCCCATCCAGCCGGATGACGCTCATAGGCCAGCGGACAATGCCCGCCTGAACGTCCTCGAAGCCCGCGAATTTCAGCTCCTGCTCCACAGGGGCGGTCTCCATGGCGAAAGTATAGTGTCCCCCCTGGAAGTGCTCATGGCTGAGGATAGAGCCGCCCACAATGGGCAAATCGGCATTGGAGCCCACAAAATAGTGGGGGAAGGCCTTCACAAAGTCCAGCAGCTTCTCAAAGGCCGCCCGGTCGATCTTCATGGGCACATGCCGGGAATTGAACACGATGCAGTGCTCATTGTAGTAAACGTAGGGAGAATATTGGAGACACCAGTCCTCCCCGCAGACGGAAATGGGAATGATCCGATGGTTTGCCCGGGCAGGATGATTCATCCGCCCGGCGTAGCCCTCGTTCTCCCGGCACAGCTGGCACTTGGGGTAAGCGGTCTGGGGAGCGTTCTTCGCTGCGGCAATGGCTCTGGGATCCTTCTCAGGCTTACTCAGGTTGATGGTGATATCCATCTGACCGTAGGCGCTGTCGTACTTCCAGCGCATATCCTTCGCAATCCGATAGCGGCGGATGTAGTCGGTATCGCAGCTGAACCGATAGTACCACTCGGTGGCCGCCTCCGGGCTCTGGGCGTACCTTTCCCGGAAGGTGCGGACGACCTCCCGGGGCATGGGCGTGACTGCGCCCATAATCCGGGTGTCGAAAATGTCCCGTGCGGTGATATTGTCCTCACACAGGCCCTTTTCCACGGCGTAGTCCAGAATTCCGGCCAGAATTTCCTCTAAGTCCTCGCTCTGGGGCTCGTCGGTGGGGGTGTAGTCGTCCTTACGGAGAATATCCAGCAGCCGATTGACCAGCACATAGTGATCTACCGGCTCCGCCAGTCCCCGATTCATGGCGTAGGAGACCAGCGAATCAATACAGGTATCGATGGTCATCCCTCCACCTCCATCTCCACGCCGCCCTGGGGACGGATGGACAGAACATGGCAGGCACCTTCGCCCAAAGCAGTGTCAATCCCTGCCCGGAAAGAATCCAGCAGCTCGAAGGGCACAAAGGCCTGCACCGTTCCGGCGAAGCCGCCGCCGTGAACCCGGTAGGCGCCCTTGCCCCGCAGATAATGCTCGCACAACCCCAGGGCCACCGCCACAGGCTGCTGGCGCACATATCCCGCAGGAATCACATTCTGCAAATACATCCAGCTGGAGAAGCCGGACTCCCGGATGAGACTCAGGAAACCCTGGAAATCGCCCTTTTCCAGGCAGGCAACCTGCTCCGGCACCCGGCGGTTTTCGTTGTATTCGTGCATGGCCCGCATAACCGCCCGATCGCCGCAGGTTTCCCGGAGTTTGGGGATGGCGGCGTAAAATTCCTCCTCAGGAATTTCCGTGGTCACTTCCCTGCCCAGGCAATCGCAGATTTCCTTCAGCTCTCCGGGAATGGCCGCGTATTCATCGGTCAGGTCGGCGTGATCTGCCCGGGAGTCGATGATGCACAGGGCATGGCCGGTGGTGGAGAAATCGAAGTGCACCGGCCGGATATCCGGGTGAGCCTTGTCCGCAAAATCGATGGTCACAAGGCCGCCCACCGCGCTGGCGGTCTGGTCCATCAGGCCGCAGGGCTTGCCGAAGAACACGTTCTCCGCGTACTGGCCGATCTGAGCCACCTCAGCCTGGGACACCCGGCCGTCAAAGAATAGATGATTGATGATGGTGCCGATGAGCACCTCAAAGGCTGCGGAGGAGCTCAGGCCGGAGCCGGGCAGCACCGTGGACTCGCAGTAGGCGTCAAAGCCCTCAACCTTGCAGCCCAGCTGGGCGAACCGAGCCGCCACGCCCCGGATGAGCGCGGGCGTAGAGTTGATCTCCGCCGCCACCGGCTCCAGATTGTCCAAATCCACCTGACACAGAGGGTAGCCCTTGGACTGGACACGAATCACGTTTGTCCCGCTGACACGGACAGCCGCCACCGTGTCCAGGTTTACCGCGCCGGCCAGCACCCGACCCCGCTGATGATCTGTGTGATTGCCGCCGATTTCCGTGCGTCCGGGGGCGGAAAAATACCGCTGGGCTTCCCCGCCGAAGGCGGTGGAAAAGCCGGAATCCAGTCTCGTTTTGTCCTTTGCGGAAAGAATCAGGTTCGACATAACATCCTCCAAACGATCGCCCGCAGGCTCTCTTATTTATATATTTCTGCTGCTTTTCATTATACACGCAAAGTGCGGAAAATGGAAGTCCCAATTTCCCTTTCTCCGGCCTGTTTTTGCCCGAAAAAAGAAAATGAAAAAAATCGAAAAAACTGCTTGACATTTTCCGGTTGTGTGCTATAATACAGAAGTCGTCCGGCAAGGGCGGCGAACGAAAACAAAATATGGGGGTATAGCTCAGCTGGGAGCCCGGTTGAAGCGGTAAACAACCCCCGCACTAATTGAATAAGAAATTACTCAGCGCACCCCTTATACGGGGGTATAGCTCAGCTGGGAGAGCGCTTGAATGGCATTCAAGAGGTCAGCGGTTCGATCCCGCTTATCTCCACCAAACGGGTGCGCTGAGTATTCTTAATAAAGACTTGCTTTGAAAAAAGTGAGTTTTTTGTTTTATGCCCACTTCTCTTTTGAAGCGGGCTTTTCTTATGCGGCGATTGCCGAAATGTCCAGCCCAGCGCTGAACTGCTCAAAGTCAATGTTGAAGTCGATATGTAGCCGATAGTCCCGATACACCTCCACGCGCCGGATCAGGCAACTCACGATCATTTTCTTTGACTCCATGCTGGCGCTGTCGTACATGTCCGCCCATGAGATAATATCGTCGTACTGAGCGTTTAAGGCATCTAGCATGGCCTGTCCCTCGTCGTAGGCCGCCTGCGCCGCCTCCATAGTGTGCTGAACTTCGAGACATTTCGTCTCACAGTCAGAAATCAAAGAACCAAGCAAATCCTGCGAAAAAGCACTTTCGCCCCGGAGGGATTTAATGACCTCCGCTCGGAGCGTATCAAGCTCGGCGGCCTTGGCGTAGTCTGATTTTGCACTTTTGAGAAGTGCCTTCCGTTCTTCCATCTTTTCACGGTAGCGGATATTAACGATCTCGCTTTTAGGGATTGCTTTCATCCGCCCAAAAATCTGCCGCACCACCTTGTCAATGATACCGTCAAGAATATGCGCTGTGTAGCCAGTCTGCCCGTCACACTCGGTTTGTTTGCGGGTCTTGCCGTAGCAGATATACCGCACACGCTTTACAATGCGGTGAGCATCTTCCTTGCATGGATAAGCCTTGCCGTTGGTGGTGAGCGCCAGCCGGGAGCCACAATGCCCGCAAAAGACATTCCCGGCCAGCAAGGACTGACCACGGGTATTCAGCGGTACACGCCGTTCCTGTTCGGCGGAGTTGGCGCGGGAGGTACGAATGTGCTGTGCGGCCTCAAACAGCTCCGGCGTTATGATCTGCAAGTGGGGCAGCGTTTGGGAGCGGCTTTCGCCGCTGCGAAGCACCCCGGTATATGTCAGATTGCAAATGATACCCCGGATGCTGGCGTGATGCCACATTTTACCCGTTCTCGCCCGATAGCCGAGGTTATTTAAGTAGGTGGCGATCCGTTGAGCACCGAAACCCTCATGCACATATTTGTCAAAGATGATCCGTACCACAGCGGCCTCGGCCTCGTTGACAGCCAGTTCCAAAACCTCGTGCTTGCGTTTATTGAAGCGCCCACTCTTTACAAGGTCATATCCATAAGGAGCAAGACCGCCCTTGAAACCGCCGTCCTCGACGAGCTGGCCAAGAGCGGTTTTTGTGCGTATTGAAGTTTTTTCGCTTTCGCCGTCAGCCTGCCAAAAGCGGATGTAGTTGGTGAGCTTGTCCGTGTGATTATCAAAACGCTGCTCGCCCTCCTGCGTACTCCAGACCCGGATGCCGTTCTTGACAAACCATTCCACTACAAAGGGCGTTTCGTCAGCGATACGCCCGATGCGGTCAAACATGAACACAAGCAGAATATCGAATTTTCCCTGCTTGGCGCGCTCCTTGATGATTTGCAGCTTGTCCCGGTTTTCAGCTCTAACCTTATGCCCGGACACGCCGTCCTCCTGTTCCTCGTGAACAATCGTCCAGCCCATTTTTTCACAGAAGCGATGGCACTCTCTGCGCTGCATGGGAATGTCGGCTTGGCTTTTGTCGTTGTAGTCCACCTGCTTGTCGGTGGACACTCTGTATAAGCAACAAACTCTTTCTTTCATATATTGATCCGTCCTTTCTGTAAGTCCAATGGGCTTTGAAAGAGCGAATCAATACACGGGGTATATGAACTTTTCAAGGTGCATAGGGGTATCCCCACTATTATTATCGCTCAGTTTGGCCTTCAATGCAAGGCTGTCGCCGGGTGTTTTATCGGTGAGGTTATTAGCAAAGGAAGATAGCAAAATCTGCTTCACATGACCCAGCACCGCCGTGTTTCTGCTGTCAGCAAAAGTGGCAGAGATTTCATAGCCGTCAACAGCAAAGACGGCTCGGCGTTTCCTATGATCCATAAGCTACCTCCTCGTTCATATTAAAAGTGGATGGGGAAGTCAAAACCCCCGGCTAAGCCGGGGGCTTGAATAAGCCCTAGAAGGGCTTTTTACTGGCCTCACCCCTAACCCCGAAAGTTTGCCGACCGCATTCTCGTTTCGGGCCGCCCCTAAAGGGACTTTATTTATGCCTTCTGGTTCGAGCTACCCGTAAACGGGTCGACATATTCCTTTATGCTCATTTGATCTGCTATCTGATCTTCACGCAGCTGATTCTGAATATACTCCTTTATCTGCTTTTTATTTTCCCTCCGTATCTGCAGGAAGGTGATCGTGTCATTGTTCTCTCCCCTTCCAGCAAGATTGACAAATCTTTCCTGAAAGGCGCCTACAAACGTTTGAAGTCCTGGGGGCTGGAAGTCGTATTCGCAAAGCACGCGGGGAGTTCCAACGGAACGTATGCAGGAAATATCCGGCAACGCCTCGAGGACCTGCAGGAAGCCATGGACGATGAAGAAGCCAAAGTCATATTCTGTAGTCGGGGCGGTTACGGAGCCGCGCATCTGATAGGCAAACTGGATTTTACCAAGTTCAGGCAGCATCCCAAATGGCTCATCGGATTCAGTGACATCACCGCCCTCCATAATCTGTTCCAGCAGAATGGCTTCGCGTCGTTGCACGCCCCCATGGCGCGCCATCTCACAGTAGAACCGGAAGACGACTTCTGCACACAAGCACTGAAGGATATACTATTCGGGCAGGCATTGGGAGGAACCGAAGCATTCAGTTATGTCTGCCCGGGGCACAAACTAAATCATAAGGGAGAGGGAAAAGGCGTGTTACGCGGCGGCAATTTGTCTGTGTTCTACGGGCTGCGTGGTACTCCTTACGATATTCCCGCCGAAGGCACCATCCTCTTCATCGAAGATGTGGGAGAACGCCCACATGCGGTGGAACGCATGATGTACAATCTCAAACTGGGAGGTGTCCTCGACAAGCTTTCCGGCCTCATCATCGGACAATTCACCGAATACGAGGAGAACAAGTCCCTGGGAAAAGACCTATATGGCGCATTGGCCGATTTGGTGAAGGAATACGATTACCCGATATGTTTCGATTTTCCCGTCGGACATGTCAGCATGAATGTACCGCTGATAAACGGCGCTGCGGTAACACTGAAAGTTGGAAAGAAAGAAGTGAAACTAAGTTTTAATACAGAAAGAGAATGAAACGGAATTATACATTCATCCCGTTGCTGCTGTTGCTGATTGTAGCGATAGTGGCATGCAGCAACAACAGCAGCAAGTCTGCAGCCGATAATGACAGTGAGGGCAATGCGACCCAAGCGACTGTCCAAGTGCCTCAGTTCAGTGCAGACAGTGCATATCAATACATACAGACCCAAGCGGATTTTGGTCCGCGCGTGCCCAACACCGCCGCCCACAAAGCCTGCGGAGAATTCCTTGCCAAGAAGCTGGAGGAATTCGGCGCCAAAGTATACAACCAGTATGCCGACCTGGTGGCTTACGACAACACCATCCTGAAAGCGCGCAATGTTATCGGCGCCTATAATCCGGAAAGCAAAAGGCGTGTACTGCTCTGTGCCCATTGGGACAGCCGTCCTTATGCCGACCAGGATGCCGACAAGACGAAGCATCACAGCCCCATCCTGGGTGTGAACGATGGAGCCAGCGGTGTAGGCGTATTGCTCGAAGTGGCCCGCCAACTGCAACAGCAGGCTCCAGCCATCGGCATCGACATCATCTTTTTTGACGCCGAAGACTATGGCATCCCCTACTTCTATCAAGGTGCATACAAGAACGACACTTGGTGCCTGGGCTCGCAATATTGGGGACGAGTACCCCATGTAGACGGCTATAATGCCCGCTACGGCATCCTGCTCGACATGGTAGGCGGAAAGAACGCCACCTTCTACAAGGAACAGTTCTCTCAAAGAACCGCCGGTAAGTACGTGAACAAGATATGGAACACAGCCCACCGCCTGGGCTTCGGCAACTTCTTCCCCAAAGAAAAAGGCACCGAAGTGACAGACGACCATATGTATGTATACAACCTGCGGCAGATTCCCTGCGTAGACATCATCAACTATGACCCGAACTGCGACACCGGCTTCGGTGACTTCTGGCACACGATAGACGACACCATGGACATCATCGACAAGGGCACTCTCAACGCAGTGGGACAGACCTTGCTCGAAGTCA